>CAZJCI010000262.1:0-1608 GCA_964544455.1 uncultured Oscillospiraceae bacterium | reverse complement strand
CCGATTATTTGATTTCCAAAGGATGCGTAACCGCCGTAAATTTCGACGGCGGCGGCTCAACAACATTCTATGCCGCCGATATAGGCGAACCGCAAGCAACACTTAAAAATTCTCCCAGCGACGGTTCCGAACGAAAAGTTGCGGACGGCTTAATTTTCATAAATCTTTTGTCGGAAGGCACAAGCGTACAATACGGTTCTTTTTATCCAAGCGAATACACTCTTTACAATAAAGGAGTTTCGTTGGATTTTAATAACCAAAAACTCCTTTTTGCCGATGAGAACTTTTACCCCATATCTGTTTCAAACGAAAATATCACACTTTCCGCAAACAACTCGTTCGGTAACTTGCAAAACGGCGTGTTTGTTCCCAACGGTAACGTCGGTACTTTTCAAATCACGGCAACCGTCGGCAATCTGACAATGAATGTTGCAAACGTCAACATAACGGACACAATCGATACTTTCAGCATAAAATTAAACAAAGAATCCCTTTCTCCTTTCGAAAACTCAGCCGAATTAATTCTCCAAGGCTCAAACGGCACAATTCCCGTAACTCTCTCGGCGGCAAGTGCGGAATGGTCCGTATATACCCCCGTAACAATTTCCGAAGGCGAAACTTTTATGGAGCTTGTCGGAAGCGACGTTGCATATATAAATTATGAAACAGGCGAATTTGTTCCAATAAAAAGGGGCGTCGAATATTACATAACCGCCGTAATAAACGGCATAAGCTCAAGCGCAAAAATATATGCCGAAAAACTTCCTTTTGATGATATGGACGGTCATTGGGCGGCGGAAACCGCCTATAATATGTATAAAACCGAATTTATGATCGGCGAAACGGATTTCGGTAACGCAAGATATTTCGTCCCCGAAAGAAATATGACTCTTGTCGAATTTTGCGCCGTCCTTTCCCGAATACTCGCCCAAACCGATTCAACCGTAGACGACGATTGGCAAAAAGAAACGTTCGATTTGATTATGACCGATAATATTCTAAAATTCGGCGAAACCTTCGATTCGGCAAACCAAACCGAAAACATACCTTATCTTTTCCAAGACGTCCCCGATTGGGGAAAAGGTTACGTATATTCACTCTATAAAAAAGGCTACCTAAACGATTTGTTCCAATATGACCAAAACGGAACGCCGACTTTAAACGCCCAAAATTATATCACCCGTAACGACGTAATACGAATATTGGGAGCCGTCCTGACTGATTGCGGCAACAACACGGACTATAAATCCTCTCAAAATTTCGAAGATTATATTCCACAAACCGAAAACGACGAATTATATTTCAATGCACTCACGCAAAGCGGAATTCTAACAGGTTACGAAGACGGCACAATACGTCAATATTCAAACCTAACCCGTGCGCAAGCCGCAACCGTTTTTTCAAGATTTATTGATTTAAAAAATTCAAATAACGCATAAAATTGAAAACACCGCCGAAAATATCCATATAACTTCGGAGGTGTTTTTATGTATTTTATGTATTCGCTATGGTTGTTTTTGTGCTACGTTTGTTTGTCAAAATATCTCATACTCAATAAACCGATTAACGCCTCGTTGCTTTGCGGCATAATTTCCGGAATGATATTTT
>CAZJCI010000261.1:0-1634 GCA_964544455.1 uncultured Oscillospiraceae bacterium | reverse complement strand
AGCGGGGTTCTTTGGTTGTTCCCTTAAACGAGAATGTGCCCAAAATATTTATATCGTAAAGCTGTGCGAATTCATAGCCGAAACCGAACGTGCCGCTGGCGGGAATTATGGGATTATCCATTTTTATGCCGCACAAAGTTACGCTTGTGTTTACCATATAATTTCCTCCTTTTTAAGCACGGGACCGTCCTTGCAAATTCTTTTGTTGCCGTATTTGGTTTTGCACGTGCAACCCATACATGCGCCGAATCCGCAACCCATTCTTTCTTCAAAACTGTATTGCCCGCTTGTTGAAGTTGCGTTATATACGGCTTTAAGCATGGGTTCGGGACCGCAACAGTAAACGTAGGTATAATCCGCGCCGCAAATAGCGTCCGTAACGAATCCTTTTGTGCCGTAGGAACCGTCCGCAGTGGTTACGGTTACGTTTGCGCCGAGTTTGCGAAATTCTTCTTCATAAAACGCTTCGTTTTCGGTATTGAAGCCCAAAATTACGGACGGGGTTTTTCCCTCTTTTGCAAGTTCTTTGGCAAGCTTATAAAGCGGAGGAACGCCAACTCCGCCGCCGATTAACAGCGGCTTGTTGCCGGAAAGCGAAAGGTCATATCCGTTTCCGAGTCCCGTTAAAATATCGAGTTCCGCTCCGACGTTAAGTTTTGACATATATTCCGTGCCGTTTCCAACGACTTTATATATAATTTTAAGTTTTCCCTCTTCGCTGTCGCACACGGAAATTGGGCGGCGCAAAAAGAATCCGTCAAGCTTTATGTTTACGAACTGACCGCAACGAATATCTTCGGTGTTGCCCGCAAGCACGGTTTCAAACACGTTTGAAGTCAGTTGTTTTTGCGATGTTATTTTAAAAACCGTTTGTTTCAATTTTAATACTCCTTTCGGGGTAATTCGGCGCAGACCGCCGAGCATTTTTGATTTGGCATAAATTTTGTTGATTTGAGTTGTTTTGCCGAGCGGCGTTGTTTTATGATTCAGCGTTATGTGTTGATTTGGTGATATATGTTAATTTTGCGTTATCTGCTGATTTTGCGTTATTTTGTTGATTGAGGGAGGAAAATATCCGTGATACCGCCTCCCCTTTTGAATTTATATTTTGCGTTATTTTGCTTACGTCGCAATTATTCGGCGTTTATTGTGGAAACCTGCATTGTTATTTCTTCCAAAACGTCCAGCAATACTCTTACCGTATCCAACGACGAAAACAGCGTTACGCCGCATTCAACGGCAAGACGTCTTATTTCATATCCGTCTTTGGTATGATTTTCGCTGCTTATGTCCGCCGTATTAACAACATAGGCAATATGTCCTTGGCGCATTGCGTTGGGAATATCTTCGCTGCCTTCGGAAATTTTTTGTCTGCTTCGAGTGCGGATTCCGTTTTCCTTTAGGAATTTTGCCGTTCCCGCAGTGGCTTCTATGTTAAATCCAAGCTTATAGAATCGGCGGATAAGCGGAAGAGCTTCTTCTTTGTCCGAGTCGGCAATTGTTGCAAGCACGGTGCCGTAGTTTTGAAGGTCCATTCCCGACGCCTGAAGAGCCTTATAAAGAGCTCGGTTAAGGCGGTTGTCATAGCCTATGGCTTCGCCTGTGGATTTCATTTCGGGTGAGAGATACGCATC
>CAZJCI010000260.1:0-1693 GCA_964544455.1 uncultured Oscillospiraceae bacterium | reverse complement strand
TTGGGTTTATGGAATAGAATCGGGGAAGTGCCGGAACAAATAAGCGAAAACAGGGTTTGCAAAGGAGAAATGCGTTACTTTTGAAAAGTTCAACGATGCGTTTGCTTATGCCCAAACGCTTGCCCCCGGAGAGAAAAAATATATTTTGCTTGAAAACGATCTTCCCGATAATTATTGAATGTAAAGCATATAGCAACTAACTATAAAATTTTTTTGAGAGGCAGAATTATGATATTAAAAACAAAAGTCGGAGTTTTTTTCGGCGGTCGTTCAACCGAGCACGAAATTTCGGTTATTTCCGCCATGCAAGCAATAGCCGCGTTTAATACGGAAAAATACGAAGTTATACCGATTTATATTACAAAAGATTGTAAGTTTTTTACCGGCAAAGAAGCGGGATCAATCGAAAACTATAAGGATATTGACGCACTTTTACGAATTCTCACACGAGTCACGCTTGAAAGCGATAACGGAAAATTAAAGCTTATTTCCTATCCAGCCCCAACATTCGGCAAAGGTGTGGTTGATATAATCGACGTTGCATTTCCTGTGGTTCACGGCACAAACGTTGAAGACGGAACATTACAGGGATATTTTCAAAGCTTAAATATTCCGTACGTCGGTTGCGATGTAACCTCTTCCGCACTTGGAATGGATAAATTTGCATTAAAAGCGGTTTTAAAAATGTGCGGGCTTCCGGTTCTTGATTGCATAAGAATCAATGTAAACGAATATGCAATTGACAAAAACAATGTTATCGCAAAAACAGAAGAAGCAACAACATATCCGGTAATCGTTAAACCGGTAAATTTGGGCTCCAGCATAGGTATAAAAAAAGCAGAAAACACCTGCGAACTTGCAGAAGCTCTTGAATACGCTTTTAAATTTTCCAATCTTGTAATTGTGGAAAATGCCGTGCATAATCTTCGAGAAATAAACTGTTCGGTACTTGGCACAACAGGCAACTGCGAAGCATCCGTATGCGAAGAACCGCTTAACGCAACAAACATACTGACTTTTGACGATAAATATTTGGGCAACGGAAAATGCGCAAAAGTAAAAGGAAGCACTCAAACAAGTGCCGGTATGGCAACCGCAAAAAGGAAGTGCCCGGCAGACATTTCGGATGAACTGCGCAATAATATTCAAAAACTTGCCATAAAAACTTTTGAAGCTTTAGGGTGCTGCGGCGTTTCGCGAATCGATTTTCTTATGGATGACAAAACCAAGGAAGTTTGGGTTAACGAAATTAATACTTGTCCCGGCTCATTATCGTTCTATCTTTGGGAAGCAAGCGGTTTAAAATTCGATATGCTTCTCGACAAACTCATAAAGATCGCCTTTGCTCGAAACTCGGAAGAAAATAATCTTACATTTTCTTTTAACACAAATATTTTAAGCGGAATAAAACTCGGCGGCACAAAAAGTTCAAAATTATAAAATACGTTTTTATGAAAGTAATTGTATTGACTTTTTAAAAAAATAGGGATATAATATATTTGCAATAAATTTTTAAATCGAAAGGAAATTAAGCTATGAACATTTTAGTAACAGGTGGAACGGGGTATATCGGTTCCCACACTTGCGTTGAACTCATTAAATCCGGGCACGATGTTGTTATCGTTGATAATCTTTCCAATTCAAAAATCGAAGTCCTTGATTATATCAAGGAAATTACAGGATATTCGTGTAA
>CAZJCI010000259.1:0-1807 GCA_964544455.1 uncultured Oscillospiraceae bacterium | reverse complement strand
AATATACCAGGAAAAATCTTAAATATTGATAAGCCCAAGTATTTAATAAACATACCGCCGAATAGCAGCATTGCAAAGCTTGCCGCCAAGAAACCGGTCATTCTCGGTGAAAATGTGCGCAAATTATAATTAGAAAGACCGCCGTTTATATTACCGTTTCCAATGGCTGCAAAAAAAGCGCACGGAAGAAGAAAAACAAAGAACTGTGCGATTGCAATTGCAATATACGGATTACCTATATTTGTACTCTCTGTTTTCAAAAAATGCTCCGCAACAATATATAACAGCATTACAACACAAACAATAAGTGCGGGAAGCGTGGCTTTATATATCTTACGTGTTGAATTTGCATCATTGTTCAAACGTTCCGCAACACCGCTGTTTTTTACGTTTGAATTTTTTTTTGCTCCTTGCTCTGCGGAATATCGGTTGTTTTTATTATCTTGGCGCATTAACGGCAACCACACCTCTTTCGCTGATAATTATGTCAACGTGTTTGTCAAAACGTCCGCGCGGAACCTTGGGAAGAATCATATTACTGTAAACAAGTCCTGCTTTTACGCCCGTGAATGTGGAAAGGAATCTGTCGTAAAAGCCTTTTCCATAGCCAATACGGTATCCTTCTTTGTCAAAAACAACTGCGGGAACAATACATAAAGATTGAGATGTAGGAACATATTCGGGTAATCCGTCTTTAGGTTCATAAATACCGTTATCCCTTTTCTCAAGATCTTCACGCGAATTGCAATAATAATATTTCATAGTGTTATCTTCAAAAGTTCTTGGAAACGCAACTTTTTTACCTGCGTTTACAGCAACTTCAAAAAGTTTCCACGTGTCAATTTCGCTCGCCATAGACGCATACAAAAGAATTTGCGTTGAGTGTCGGTATGTTATTGAAGCGCATATTCTGTCGAATATCTTGCTGTCGAACGCTTCCCGCGTTTCGGCAGGGATATTTTTTCTTTCGGCAACGTATTTTTCGCGAAGTTCTTTTTTTGCAAGTCTGATTTCTGCCATAGCTGTTCCTCCGTTTGCCGCAAAGCGGCCCAGCAACTTTAATTGTTTATTTTTTATCTGGCGAGTATGTCGGTTCGAACTCTGTCGGCTTTTTCCGCACCTTTAAGTACGCTTATAAGCGCAAATGAAAATTCTTCCGAAACTCCTGCCGCGGCGGCAGTAATATATTTACCGTCAATCACAACTCTTCCGTCCGTATTTAAACAATCGTGCAATTCCGAAAGCATAGACGGATAGCATACGGCACGTTTATTTTTTAAAAGTCCTTTTTGTGCAAGCAGTGTTGGAGCGGCGCAAATTGCGGCAATATATTTTCCGTTTTCGGCACAATAATCGATAATTTCGGAAACTTTACCGCAGTTTTTAAGTCCTTCAACGCCTTTCAAACCGCCGGGAAGAATTATCATTTCAATTTTATCTTTTTCAAAAGCTTCGTCTATATTAATATCGCATACAACGGGAATACCATGAGCGCCGCAAACACATTTGCTTTCAATTCCAACCGTAACAATTTCAATGCCTGCGCGGCGCAAATAATCAACCTGAGTTAATGCTTCGATTTCCTCAAAGCCGTTTGCCAAAAAAATATATACCATAAATACCTTCCTTTCCGCTATTGCGACAATTTTATTTTAAAATTCGAAATTCATTGAATCGTACGCCGCAAGCATATTATCTTTTTCAAGCAATTTTTCAGTTTCGTCTATACTTTTGTGAAGCGTTCTCGCAAAATGGCTAAGCATAATAACGGAATTTTCGTCGATTATTCCTTTTGCTTTCATGGCTT
>CAZJCI010000258.1:0-1821 GCA_964544455.1 uncultured Oscillospiraceae bacterium | reverse complement strand
ATGTGATTGTCCAGCATTGCCGCAAGCAAGTTGTTTGCCGCGCCTATTGCATGAAAATCGCCCGTGAAATGCAGGTTGATATCTTCCATCGGCACAACTTGAGCATAGCCGCCGCCCGCCGCACCGCCTTTTATGCCGAATACCGGTCCCAACGACGGTTCTCGCAAAGCCACGGCGGCGTTTTTGCCAAGCTTGCGCAGTCCGTCCGCAAGTCCGATTGTGGTTGTGGTTTTTCCTTCGCCCGCAGGGGTGGGGGTTATTGCCGTTACAAGAACAAGCTTTCCGGGCTCTTTTTTGCAGTCTTTAAGAAAAGAAAGGTCTATTTTGGCTTTGTATTTGCCGTACTGTTCAATATATTCTTCGGGAATGTCGGCTGTTTTTGCAATTTGCGAAATGGGTTGCATTTTTGCGTTTTGCGCTATTTCAATATCGGATAAATATGCCATGATGCTGCATCTCCTTTTGTTTTTTATTACATATAGGGTATTTCACCGTCTGCAGTCAGCAAAAACGCTTATGTCAGTTTTTGCCGAAATATTCAACGGCGGAGCGGAACATTTTAATATCATATTCGCCGGGAACGTTTTTATAAAGCCCTGCGCCTATTCGTTCCGAATGCCCCATTTTACCTATAACTCTTCCGTCGGGTGAAGTTATGCCCTCAATAGCGCAAACCGAACCGTTGGGGTTAAAGCGAATATTGTTTGTGGGATTGCCGTTTTCGTCAACATATTGAGTTGCTATTTGACCGTTTTGCGCAAGTTCGTCAATAAGCTTTTGCGAAGCTATGAATTTGCCTTCGCCGTGCGAAATCGGCACGGTATATATTTCGCCGACGTTTGTGTTTTTTAGCCACGGCGACATATTGGAAGCGATTCGCGTGCGGACAAGCCTTGATTGGTGGCGCGCGATTGTGTTAAACGTAAGCGTGGGGCAATTTTCGTCAGCTTGAATTATTTTTCCGAACGGAACAAGTCCCAACTTTATTAAAGCCTGAAAACCGTTGCAAATGCCGCACATAAGTCCGTCTCTGCTTTCAAGCAACTGTTCCACGCCCTCTTTTATCGCTTGGTTGCGGAAGAACGCCGTTATAAATTTGCCCGAACCGTCGGGTTCGTCGCCGCCGGAAAAGCCGCCGGGGATAAACACAGCCTGCGATTGCGAAAGAAGTTTTGCAAAGTTTTCCACGGAACGTGCAATTCCGTCTTTGGTAAGATTGTTAATAACAAAAATTTCCGCTTTTGCGCCCGCATATTCAACCGCTTTTGCACTGTCGTATTCGCAGTTTGTTCCGGGGAACACGGGAATGAGGAAAACGGGAGCGGCGCACTTAACCTTGGGTGCGGGATAGTTTTTGGCTTTAAATTCAAATGACGGAATTTGTGTTTCTTCGGTTTTTATGTTACAGCTGAAAACGCTTTCAAGCTTGTTTTCGTAAATTTCCAAAAGTCGGTTGGAGCATATTTTTTCTTCGCCTTTTTTTATTGCGCAATTCTTTGTAATTTTACCAAGCCTTGCGCCCACCGACCTATCGCATTTTTCGGAAAGTTCAAGTACAAACGAACCGTAGTTATAGCCGAAAATTTCGGAAAGCGAAACGTTTTCGTCATATTCAAATCCGAATCCGTTGCCAAAACACATTTTCATAACCGCTTCGGCAACGCCGCCGTAGGTGGGGGTGTATGCCGCAACAACGTCGCCGCTTTGAATAAGCTTTGTAACATTATTGAAAATGTCGATTAACGAATCGGCTTTTGGAAGTCCGTTTTCGTTGTATTCGGGCTTTAAAAGAACAACTTCGTGTTCCGCCGCCTTAAATTC
>CAZJCI010000257.1:0-1851 GCA_964544455.1 uncultured Oscillospiraceae bacterium | reverse complement strand
TCCACATAATTTCGATTATGTGACTTGCTTTACCGCATAATTTCGATTATGTAGCGGGCATTTTTTTTAGCTAATATAAAACACTCGCTCAAAAGCAAACAATACCAAGGGAGGTGATATTAATGAAAACAGCAACCTATCAATCCGTAGACAGAAACGAGATATTGGAAAAGGTGTTTTCCTTTCTTGTGAAACGCGGGTTGGAAAATTCTTCAATACGCGAGTTGTGCCGCGGAACGGGTATTGTTCAAGGCAGTCTTTATTATTGGTTTAAAGATAAATCTTCAATAATATGCGAAGCTACCGAATACGGACTTAAAAACGTAACGGATAAAATATTCGAATACGTTTTTGCAAGTTCGGATAATCTGCCGAATTTTTTTGACGAATGTCTTAAAATAATAGATAAATATAAAAAAGAGCTTAAATTTATTTATCAAATGGCGGCAAGTCCCATTTACGGCGAACAAATTCGAAAAGACGGAAAATATTTTAAGGGAATGTACGACGAATATGCAAAACGTCTTGCCGAACTTTTAAAATGCGATCTTGAAAAGTTGAAACCGATTGTGTATTTGTTTATTTCCGCAATTTGCGACTACGCAATATGGGAAGACACACAAAACGCTCAAACCGAAATAGACTTTATAAAATCCGTGCTTCCGCAATCCATAGGTTTAAAAGTTGAGTAAAGTATTTATAACGGAGGAAAAATTATGAAACCGAAAATTATGCCCAAAATAGGAGTTTTCACACTTGCCGCGTTGTTGGCTGTGGCTTCAACAAGCGCATATGCGGCCGATTCGGAAATCGAAAACGATATTGAAGCCGGTACCGAAATCGGAACCGATAACAAAGCGAATAACGAAACAAAAACGGATAACGAAACAAATACTGATGGCGAAAAGGAAAAGGAAGAAAAAAACAATTCCGATACCGAAAACGACGATACCGAGAACTCCGAAAACGGCACGGAAGATTCAAGCAAAATAAAAATTACTTTTAAGGACGTAACGCAATCCGCCAACACGCTTAAAGGCGAAGCAAAAGTGCTTGTAAGCGTGGATGGCGTGAACGGAAACGCAATGATTTCGCAAATTTCCCTTAAATTCAGCGGCGATTTGAAATATAAATCCACTCAATTCTTAAAAGGCGAAAACGTTCCCGAAAACGGTAATTTATGGACGGCTCAGGCAAGCGCAGACAACAAGCTTATGGCAACCATAATATCCACCGACGGAATTGAACTTACAAATAACGAAGATTTGTTTATTATTACTTTCAGCGGAAAACCCGGCGGAAAATTGAATCTTTCGCTTGATGATCCCGAAAACAATTATTGCACAATTGAGGGGAAAGACAGAATTGCCGAGGATACCGTGGAAATCGAACTTACGGCAAGCGAACAGGAGAACGTTGGAACAACCGCAACAATCCGCTTGGTAATGGACAGAGTGACCGATTTCACCGCCAAAGGCGATTCCGGAATAACAGTGAAAATTACCAACGAAAACGTTGCCGGCGACGTTATTGTTTCCAACGTAAACACCGCAAACATTTCGGACGGCGGTCATGCGGAAGGCTCGGGCACAATTCCGAATTTTGTTATTGAAAATACCGTTATTGCCGATAATAAATATACCGTTGAAGTTTCGGGAATAGGGTATGTTACTTACATAAAAGAGGGCGTTACTTTTGAAGACGAACTTAAAATTACAAACTCCGAGTTTATTCCCGGCGACGTAAACAACGACGGTAAAGTTGACGAAAGCGATAAAGAACAGGTTGAAGAACTTATTTCCGAAAAAAATTACAGCATTGCCGCCGATTTTAACCGTGATAAGAAGG
The DNA here is from genome assembly GCA_964544455.1 of uncultured Oscillospiraceae bacterium. Lineage (GTDB taxonomy): Bacteria > Bacillota > Clostridia > Oscillospirales > CAG-382 > SIG622. The sequence continues at coordinate 3 of CAZJCI010000257.1, read as the reverse complement.
TAA
>CAZJCI010000256.1:0-1919 GCA_964544455.1 uncultured Oscillospiraceae bacterium | reverse complement strand
AAAATCGTTGCGACCGTGCCATTCAAGCATTTCGGACGGAACGTCGCCGAAATGATGCAAACCGTAAATAATTCCGGGAACGCTTCGCGGAAGCGCAACCTCCGTATACGGCACGCCGTATCCCATGGTATCGCAAGCTCTGATTTTTACCGGAATTCCCGCGTCATGGCTCATTTCCTGCAATTTATTTACAAACGGTACAACAAATCCGTAAAAATCGGCTCTTGTTATATCTTCAAAATGACATCTTGGCGAAACTCCCGCTTCAAAAGCTTCGGCAACCGTGGCAAGATACATATTCATACATTCGCTTCTGGACATTTTCAGCTTTTTAAAAATATGATAATCGCTGCAAGAAACCAAAATTCCGGTTTCCCTGATTCCCAGATTTTTAACAAGCTTAAAATCCTCCTTGCTTGCTCTTATCCACGTTGTTATTTCCGGAAATTTAAGCCCCAAATCCTGACATTTTTCAAGCGCTTCTCTGTCTTTTTTTGAATATACAAAAAATTCGGTTTGACGAATAATTCCGTAAGGACCGCCAAGTTTGGACATAAGCTTATAAAGCTCCACTATTTGTTCGACGGAATAAGGCTCAACCGATTGCTGACCGTCCCTAAAAGACGTATCCGTAATCCAAATTTCTTTCGGCATATCCATCGGTGCGCGCCTGTGATTGAACGAAACCTTGGGTACTGCGTCGTAAGGATAAATATCTCTGTATAAATTGGGCTCTTCCACGTCCTGCAACTGATATTTATAACTTCTTTGTTCCAACAGGTTAGTTTTGTTTGATGTTTCCAGCATTGTGTTACCTTCCTTTCCGTATTGTGCTGTATTAGTGTATACAATTATACCGCGTTTTTGCTTTTTTGTCAATATATAATATGTAAACAATTTTGGCAAATCGCAAAATAAATATATGCAAATATACCAAAAAAATAAAACCGACGTGTAAAAAGCACGTCGGCAGAATTTAGGAAACGTCAAGCGATAAAAATTCAAGTTTGAAAAACGCAAAAAATATAGCGCAAAGCGCGAACAACCGTTAAAACAAAGTTGTAATAAAAAATCTTATGTTTTTTAAAAAATTATTCCACTATATATTTGCTTATTTCGCCGTATATTTCTTTTTCGGATTCGCAATAAAGTTCGTCCCATTCCACGGAAGCCATTGCTCCCATAAAGCTTTTTGCGCTTACGCGGAAATCCTTGCCGTCAGTCAAAGAAATGGCAAAATCATGAGCGGTTGCAATTTTTACAAAGTCGTTAATATCCTGAAGAGTAACAAGTTCTATTTTATATTTCATATATACCGTCCTTTCGCAATCAAAAAATACGGTTGCCGCTTTGCATATACCGTAATTATATTTTCCGTTGCCGACATCGGCGGCGGTTTTGCGGAAAACCGTAATCCCACGCAGACAGTCGAAAAATATTAAAAAAATTCGTGTATTAAAAATACGTTTTTCAAACTTTACGGTTAATATTATACAACATTGCTTTGGCAATGTCAATATTAAACTTAAAAACTCGGTGTTACAAAAATTTCGTGAATTTCCAAACCGTGAATTTCCAAAGTAAATTCCACAGTGAACGGAAAGTGGGATTTAGTATGGGAACTAAGCGGAAATAAGTGTGTGAAAAGCCGAGTTGAAAAGAAAAAAAGATGGGTAAAATCTAAAAAAGAGCGCACTTCAAAAAGCCCGAAAGTATCATTTCCCGGACTAAATTCCACTATGGAATTTACTTTGGGAATTCACTTTAACAAAAAATATTTTTCGAAAAACGAAAAAAGCTCTTGACAAATCGAAATTTATATGATATAATTATATCGTTGTCGAGATACCAGCATAAATTGTTTGGAGAGGTATCGAAGTGGTCATAACGAGGCGGTCTTGAAAACCGTTTGTCCGAAA
>CAZJCI010000255.1:0-1976 GCA_964544455.1 uncultured Oscillospiraceae bacterium | reverse complement strand
TTAGCCGATTTTGATATTCAGTGCGGTTTATTTGTCTTTTTATTCATTTAATTGTAAAATTTAAAAAAAGACTTGACATTTTTACTTTTATATGATAATATCATTTAGGTAAATTTCATATAGTTTCGCATTTTAATCGTTTTTTTCGACAAATATGCAATTTTAACTCGAATTATGCAACCGATGAGAGGATTTATACATATGTTTTATAACAAAATTATTGTTTGGTTTAAAGAGTTTTGCACCGATTTTGCTTATACTTTCGAAAAATGCTTTATCAGAGAAGACAGATATAAGCTTTTGATTGACGGAATCGGCGTAACGCTCAAAGTATCGTTATTATCCGTTTTTCTCGGAATGATTATAGGTTTTATAATTGCCGCTTGTAATCTTTCAAAAAACAAACCCTTAAATTTTTTCGGTAAGATATATACGGACGTAATCCGTGGCACACCGTCCGTAACACAACTTATGATCATATATTTTGTTGTTTTTGCCAACATTCATTGGGACAAATGGATTATAGCCTCCATTGCTTTTGCAATAAACTCGGGCGCATACGTATCCGAAATTATTCGAGCAGGTATACTTTCAATAGATAAAGGACAAACAGAAGCCGGACGCTCGCTTGGATTAAACGGTTTTCAAACAATGTTTTATATTGTTGTGCCTCAAGCAATAAAAAATATATTTCCGGCAATGTGCAACGAATTTATCACGCTTATCAAAGAAACCGCAATTGTGGGATACGTCGGATTGGTAGATATTCAAAAAGCAGGCGATTTCATAAAAACAGCAACGTTCGAATCTTTTATGCCTCTTATCGGAACGGCAATAATTTATTTTGTTATTATAAAATTGCTCACAATTCTTTTAGGTCGAATCGAACTGAAACTAAGAAAATCCGATATTCGCTAATTTGGGAGATTACATATAATGATTGAAGTTAAAAATCTGCATAAAAGCTTTAATAAAATTGAAGTATTAAAAGGTATTGATGAAACAATCCAAGACGGAGAAGTTGTTGCAATTATCGGTCCGTCGGGTTCCGGAAAAAGTACTTTTTTAAGATGCCTTAATCTTTTGGAAAAACCCGATCAAGGTGAAATTCTTATAGACGGAACTCAAATTAACGCACACAAAACAGATGTTAACCACATACGTCAACATATGGGAATGGTATTTCAGCATTTCAATTTATTTCCGCATCTCACTGTTTTGGAAAACATAATGCTCGCTCCGGTTAAATTAAAACTGTTTTCCAAAGAAGAAGCGAAAAACAAAGCAACGGAACTTTTGGAAAGAGTTGGACTTGCCGAAAAAGCAGACTCCTACCCTGCCCAGCTTTCAGGCGGTCAAAAACAACGAATAGCAATTGCGCGTGCACTTGCCATGGAACCCAACATAATGCTTTTCGATGAACCCACAAGCGCACTTGATCCGGAAATGGTCGGCGAAGTGCTTGATGTAATGAAAAAACTTGCAAAAGTCGGTATAACCATGATAGTTGTAACTCACGAAATGGGTTTTGCAAGAGAAGTTGCAACAAGAGTGCTTTTTATGGATGACGGTGTTATTTCCGCCGAAGGCACACCTCAAGAAATTTTTAACACTCAGAATCAAAAAAATACTCGACTAAAATCTTTCCTTGGAAAAGTTCTTTAAACGTAAATAATCATACCATAAATTTTATTTTAAGGAAAATGCGATTATGATAACACTCATAAAATTTCTTGTAACAACGCTTGTTGCGGCAACATTGGCTACGGCATCGTTAACGGTTGTTTCTCCAACTTACAAAAATACGGCATACAGCAACAAAACGATTGTTTTCGGTACAAACGCCGAATTTTCTCCTTTTGAATTCGTTTCCGCCGAAGGCGTAATCGGTCAATTCGACGGCATCGATATGTGCATTGCAAAAGAAATCGGAAACCAAATAGGCGAAGAAGCGGTTATCGAAAATATGGAATTCG
>CAZJCI010000254.1:0-2103 GCA_964544455.1 uncultured Oscillospiraceae bacterium | reverse complement strand
GATGCACGGCTGTAACTCAATCTTTACTTGACCGTTACGATAGCGGTATGGTTTGCACAAATTTCTGCAAGGCGATGAAGCCCAAAGAGGGATACAGTCTGTTTATCTGTTGTTATTGGCAATATCTGTACGGTAAAGGCGTATTTTTCTCTTACGAAAACGGCACAACAGGTATTAAGAACCTTGACTTTTGGGGCTTTATTGAAACAGAAACTATTTTAATTCCGCCGTTGGATAAAGTTATGGCGTTTGACGGTTATTGCAAATCTGTTTTCAAGCAGATTTTTGCCAACGGCAAGCAAAACGAACATCTTGCCGTACTTCGAGATACCTTATTACCCAAGCTGATGTCAGGCGAGATTGACGTTTCCGAAATTCGGCTTTAAGCCACTGAATTAATATTTATTTTTGAATTTATCGGTTGGATTTTGGGGAATAATTCTTTATTTTTTAATATTTGAATATTTTGAGTTTTTACGGTTAATTACGAAAAACCGCGACGGTGGTTTCGCCGCGGCTTATAAATAAATATTCGGCGTTTTTTGCGCTTTGCTTAGGAGTTGTTTTGACTTTCTTCTTTTGAACGGAACAGTAGCGAAACGCACCAAAGCGCGCTTAGCGCGATTACCACATATACTACTCTGGAAAAAACGGCTGTTGAACCTCCGAAGAGCCACGCTACAAGGTCGAAGCCGAAAAGTCCCACGGCGCCCCAATTCAAACCGCCGATTATTGCCAATATCAGCGAAATTCTGTCAAGCATATATATCTTCCTTTCGGTTTTTGTTTTTTATTCGCAGTTAAGTTGTGCGACGGACATATTTTTTGCCGCGCGGCGGGAAATTATACGGCGGTTAAAAGGCAATTTTTTGGAAAATCGGCAGAAAAAAACGAATTTTAAAATTTTTACCAACGAGGGAAAATTATGAGAATGAGAAAGAAAAAGCACACCGAAGAACGAATTTCGGCGTGCGGAGAAATTAATCTTTTAACCCCAGAAGAAAACAGGGGAAAATGGAGCGAACTTTGCCAAGGAAAAAAACTGTGCCTTGAAATAGGTTGCGGAAAGGGCAGTTTTGTTTTGGGTATGGCAAAAAAGCACACCGACAGATTTTTTGTAGCGATGGAAAAGGTGCGGGACGTTATTATGCTTGCAATGGAAAAGGTTTTGGCGGACGGCGAAATTGAAAACGTTCGTTTTATTGCGGGGGACGCGGAGGATTTGCCCAAAATTTTTGCCGACGGGGAAATTGACGAAATTTATCTTAACTTTTCCGACCCGTGGCCGAAAGCTCGCCATGCAAAAAGGCGGTTGACTTACCGAAAATTTTTGGAAATGTATAAAACTCTGTTGAAGCCCGACGGCGTTATTTATTTTAAAACCGACAACCGCCCGTTTTTCGATTTTTCGCTGGAAGAATTCCCGGCGGCGGGCTATGAACTTTTTGACGTGACTTTTGATTTGCACAATTCGGAATTTAATGCGGAAAACGTTGTTACGGAATATGAAGCCACGTTTTCGGCAAGGGGATTTTCGATTAACCGTTTGGTTGCGAAGCCGATAAGATAGGATACAATGAGACGGAACAGATAAGACAGGATAAGACGGAATACCCGTCGGCGGGTGTGAAGTTATTTTTCGGCGTTTAGAATTTCGTTGCTTAGGGCGGTTATTTGCGGGGCGTATTTTTTTCTTCTTGAGCGAAGCAGTTTTTTATATAGCGGATAAGTTGAGAGCGCCGCCGCAAGACCTATTGTTCCGACGATTATTCCGACGGTTGAGGGGGTGGAAATTCCGACCGCCGAGCCTATGTCCGTCATAACAAGGCTCATACCGCCGCCCATAACAAGCGAGGCGACTGTGCCGAAAGTATAGGCGAAAACGTTTGCGGGGCGTTTGACCTGCGAGTCGAGTTTTTTAAGTTTTTTTAAATCGGAATCTTGGTTTTCGGCGTACTGTGCAAGGATTGTGCGGGCGATGTGGTTTTTTTGATTTTTTGTCATTTTTTAATACCTCTTTTCTTAATTTGCAAGCGTATTATAGCGGTTGTTTGTTTTTGAATGTTTTGGGAAATGTTTTTGTTTTGTTAAATTCGTTGTTTT
>CAZJCI010000253.1:0-2211 GCA_964544455.1 uncultured Oscillospiraceae bacterium | reverse complement strand
CGCGGTTATCGAATTTGTGGATATTGCCGGACTTGTTAAGGGCGCGTCCAAAGGCGAAGGCTTGGGAAACAAATTTCTTTCGCACATAAGAGAAGTGGACGCAATAGTTCACGTGGTGCGTTGCTTTGAAAACGGCGATATTGTGCACGTAAACGGTAAGGTAGACCCCGCAAGCGACGTTGAAACCATTAACCTTGAACTTATATATTCGGATATAGAAATTCTTGAACGCCGCTTGGAAAGAGCGCAAAAAACTCTTAAGGGCGATAAAAGCGTTCAAAAAGAAATAGACCTGATAAATAAAATTTTGGAAACGCTTAACGGCGGAAAAAGCGCACGGGTTCTGGATTACACCGAAGAAGAGCTCGAACTCCTTAAGGAAATACCTCTGCTCAGCCGCAAGCCCATAATTTATGCCGCAAATATAGACGAATCGGAAATTGCCAAAGACCCCAGCCAAAATCCGCATTATGTCGCTTTAAAGAAAATCGCCGACGAAGAAGGCTCCGGAATAATAGAAATTTGCGCCGGCATCGAAGCGGAAATTGCCGAACTTGAGGGCGAGGATAAAGCAATGTTCTTGGCTGACCTGGGACTTGAATGTTCGGGATTGGATAAACTTGTAAAAGCGTGCTATTCTTTGCTGGGACTGATAAGCTTTCTTACGGCGGGACCGGAAGAGGTTCGAGCCTGGACAATTACGCAAGGAACAAAAGCTCCGCAGGCGGCGGGAAAAATTCACACGGATTTTGAACGAGGCTTCATAAGAGCGGAAGTTATCGCCTTTAACGACCTTATGGAATGCGGCTCCACGGCGGCGGCAAGAGATAAAGGTCTTATGCGAAGCGAAGGCAAGGAATACGTTATGCAGGACGGCGACGTTGTTTTGTTCAGATTTAACGTTTAATTAAAAATATGCCGTATGAAAGCGGCGGGACTGCCGAAATCCCGCCGCTTTTCCGTTTTTATTTTCGTTATTTTACAGATTACGCCTTTGCTTTTCTTGACGCTTACGGTAGCTTTTGCAATTTTCCTTAATATGAAATGCGGGCGAAACCGCCCGACGGCATATGAACGGTTAAAAGAGCAACCGCCCTCTCTCCCGACCTATCCTACCGCTTTAAATCCGTTTTATCCGCTCTTTTTAATCGTTATGACGTTATGAGCGCAGACGAATATATCCCGTTTAAATCCGAAACCGATTTTGGGGATAAACGAATATACAAACCGTTTGCGGTTACGGTATGCCGAAGAACCTTTGAAGAACGCAAAACGACCGACCGTATCCGAAAATCGCCCCGCTTACGGTTGCGGTTATACGGTTGTAACGGTTATTCGCATATTCGCACTTTCGGCGTCGGTTTCATACGCTGTACGCCGAGCGGAAGTTCGCCCAACAAATTCCGTAACCTTATATTTTAAAATATACCGTTTCAGAGCATTGACAAAATATTCGCAATTTTCGCCGCCGCTTTGTTGCTTTTGCGGTAAAAACAATACATTATCGCCTGTTTTCGGAGTGAAAACAGCGCAAAAACGCAAGAAAATCAAAGAAAACAAGACCTTTTGCACGTTTTTTTTGAAAAATTTGAAAAAAGTACTTGACAAATCGAAAAAATGTGATATAATATACATCGTTGAATAAAATTACTATAACTACGGAGGAATTACAATGTCAACATTTATGGCAAAGGCTGAAACCGTCGAACGTAAATGGTACGTTATCGACGCCGCAGGTCAGCCTCTCGGCAAAACTGCCGTTAAAGCTGCCGAAATTTTAAGAGGCAAGCACAGACCGGAATTCACACCGCACGTCGATTGCGGCGAATTCGTAATCATCATCAACGCGGCAAAAGCCGTTCTTACGGGAAAGAAGCTTGAACAGAAAACCTATTACCGTCATTCCGGCTATATCGGAGGACTTAAAGCGGTAAACTATAAGACTCTTATGGCGGAAAAGCCCGAAATGGCTATGGAACTTGCCGTTAAGGGTATGCTTCCGCACAACTCCATCGGCGATAAGAGCATGACAAGACTTCACGTTTACGCAGGCGCAGAGCACGAACACGCAGCTCAGAAGCCCGTTGTACTTTAATTTTGAAGGAGGACTTAAATAATGGCTATCAACTATACATCCGCAAAGCCCTACTTCTACGGTACCGGCAGAAGAAAGAGCTCCATTGCAAGAGTCAGAATCGTTCCCGGAACGGG
>CAZJCI010000252.1:0-2248 GCA_964544455.1 uncultured Oscillospiraceae bacterium | reverse complement strand
AATTTTTCGCAACAATTCTATATTATCGCTTTGAACAAAAGTAACTTCGGTGGTTTTTCCGTAAATTCTTTTTACGGTTTCCGGCCAATCGGCAACAAAATCTCCGTAGAAAACCGTTGCTTCCGTAAATGTATTTTCATCTCCGAAAAACGTAATTTTTACTTTACCGGAATTTATTACAAAACGCAATTCGGTTCCGGTGGTGTTTCGACATTGAGCTTGACCTTGCGCCGACATTTTTTGCATAACATTTTTTGGAAGTCTTAACGGTAATAAAACCCCGTTTTCGTTTTTTTCAAATTCGCTGACGCCGTGAAAAATCTCATAAAGCATTTTTATCATCTCCTTGCGGTCGATTATATCATATTTTTTTGTGAATGTCAAGCCTTTTAATAAGTGGCGCAACGGCGTAAAAATACAAATATTCCGTTGCATTAAGCATAAAAACGGCTGATCGTTTTTAACCCCGTATCATGGCAAAATTTACAAAAAATTTTAACCGAACGAGAGCTTTTTTCATTGTTGCCGTATAATATATATGCATATAACGTAATATTGTCGCATAAAACTCGGAAAGGATTTTATAAAATGAAAAAATTTGCAATTATATACGGCAGTACCGAAAACGGAATTATTATTATTGAAGGATTTGACGACGCCGGTGTGCTTTACGGTGTTTTGGATTTTTACAACAAATATATTGTAAAATACGAATATCCGAAAATAGAAATCCGCTTCGGGTTGCACGCTACATCGGTAAAAAACAGCCTTGAATTTATAAAAACTGTAGATTCCCGTATTCGTATTTTGTGGGAAAATTGCGGTTCGTTCCCTTTTTCATATATTCCGAGCGATGTTTGCAATTTTGACGAAACAACAAATTTTATAAAAACCGTATCCCGTCTTCGCGGTGACGACGACCGTTTCGGCGCGGTAACAAAAGGATTGGTAAAACTTGATTGGTCACAGTTCGAACATTCAAACGGCTCACAGTGCATTGGCGTAAGTTCGGAATACGTAAAGAAAAACAGAGTTGAACGTAAACGGAATATATGGCGATATATACAAGCCGGTTGGATTTCATATGCCGATAAAGCTTATGAAATGATACGTGAAATGCGTCGTCTTAAAAACGGAGATTTATGTCTGTTCGCTCTGGTTGAAGACGGAATGTTTGAAGAAAATATTATGTACCCCGTCGCAATGTATGCCGAAATGCTTTGGAACTGCAATACCGATATTCATTCTTTAATGAACGAAGTTGCATTAAGAAGATATGTCCGCTTTGCTTAACGCTATTGTTTTTTTCAGAATTTGACGGAGATTAATTTCAAATTCCGCATAACTTTGTAACATTACACAAATATTTTTATACATAAATTTTGCTATTGACAAATACAACTTTTAGGTGTATAATATTGTCGTTGATACAATATATAGTTTACACACATTTAACAAACGAGTTGCGTAAACAGAGTTAAAAATACCGATAATTCGTTTTAATAAAAAAACTTGCATTAACGAACAAAAAATATTTGGAGGTACAAATGAATTTTAAAGAATGGGACGGATTTGAAAAAGGAATTTGGACAGAAGAAATTAACGTTAGAGATTTCATTCAAAAAAATTACACGGAATATACCGGAACGGATGATTTTCTTGTCGGCGCAACGGAAAGAACAAACGCGCTTATGAAAAAAGTACAGGCTCTTTTTGCGCTTGAAAGACAGTTCGGCGGCGTTTTGGATATAGATACCGCAACCGTTTCGTCACTCACAAGCTTTTCGCCCGGATATATCGACAAAGATAATGAAATAATCGTCGGTATGCAAACCAACAGACCTCTTAAGCGAAGCGTAAATCCTTTCGGCGGAATCAGAATGGTACGTCAAGCGTGCGAAGCATACGGATATAAACTCAGCGAAAAGGTTGAAGAAGAGTTTAAATTCAGAACCACGCACAACGACGGCGTTTTCAGAGCATATACCGACGAAATGCGAGCGGCACGAAAATGTCACGTTATAACGGGACTTCCGGACGCTTACGGACGCGGAAGAATTATAGGCGATTACAGAAGAGTTGCTCTTTATGGCGTTGATAAACTTATTGAAGAAAAGAAAAAGGATAAATCTGCGCTTGCTCTTGACGCTTTTAATACGGATACAATTCGGCTTGACGAAGAATTATACCGTCAAATTGCTTTTTTGGGATATTTAAAAGAAATGGCAGAAATGTACGGATTCGATAT
>CAZJCI010000251.1:0-2249 GCA_964544455.1 uncultured Oscillospiraceae bacterium | reverse complement strand
TGCACCATCGTATGGCTTTTGGTGCCGTGGGCTCAGGATATTTTGGACAGCATTGAAAGAGGAGATATTAACCTTGACGAATATAATCTTTCGCAATGGCGGCTTATGCACGTTGGAGCACAGCCTGTTCCTCCGTCGCTCATAAAGCGTTGGCTTACGGTATTTCCCAATCATAAATACGATACAAACTACGGTCTTTCGGAATCAATCGGTCCCGGTTGCGTTCATCTTGGCGTTGAAAACGTGCATAAAGTAGGCGCAATAGGCAAAGCGGGCTACGGTTGGGAAACAAAAATAATAGATGAAAACGGCAATGCCGTTGCCAAAGGCGAAGTCGGCGAACTTGCCGTTAAGGGACCCGGCGTTATGACCTGTTATTATAAGGACGAAGCGGCAACAAACGAAGTTCTTCACGGAGAATGGCTTTATACGGGCGATATGGCAACCGAAGACGAAGACGGATTTATTTGGCTTGTGGACAGAAAAAAAGACGTTATAATTTCCGGCGGCGAAAACTTATATCCCGTTCAAATAGAAAATTACATAAGAAAACACAACGCCGTTAAGGATTGTGCGGTTATCGGCGTTGCCGATTCGAGGCTGGGCGAAATTCCGTTGGCTGTTATAGAAATAAAAGAAGGCTTTTCTTTGACTCAAGAAGAAATAATCGATTTTTGTTCCGCTCTACCAAAATATAAAAGACCGAAAAAATATATATTCGAAGAAATTCCCCGAAATCCAACCGGTAAAATCGAAAAACCTAAGCTCAGAGAAAAATATGCCAGCATAAACCTTGTTGCAAAGCAAAACGAAATGTAAAATAACGCTTAAAAAGCGCATAACATTGAAATTAGTATTCAAAAGCTCCGTTAGCGTTCGGCGGCGGAGCTTGTTTGATATTTTTACGATTTAGAGAATATATTCTCCTGCCTTTTTTGCGGAGGGGTAAAACGCTTATTGAAATATTTTAATGCCGAAAATAAGAAAATTGAATAAATAATACTTGACATTTCGGCAAATTTCGACTATAATAATAAAATGTATAATAATAATTACTTAAATATTTGCACTGTGAAAGGATATGAAACAATGAAAAAACTTTTGCTTGGCAATGCGGCTGTTGCCAGAGGCGCATATGAGGCGGGCGTAAGAGTGGTTTCCTCCTACCCCGGAACTCCCAGCACCGAAATTACGGAAAATATTGCCAAATACGATGAAATATACTCCGAATGGGCTCCCAACGAAAAGGTTGCCGCCGAAGTTGCAATAGGCGCGTCGATAGGCGGCGCAAGAGCAATGTCTTGTTGCAAGCACGTGGGACTCAACGTTATGGCTGACCCGGTGTTTACCGTAAGCTATACCGGCGTGGGCGGCGGTTTGGTTTTTTGCGTTGCGGACGACCAGGGAATGCACTCTTCGCAAAACGAACAGGATTCAAGGCATTATGCGGAAGCCGCAAAAATTCCCATGCTTGAACCTTCCGATTCCGCCGAATGTCTTAATTTTACAAAAACGGCTTTTGAACTTTCCGAAAAATTCGACGCTCCGTTTTTTGTAAGACTTTCAACAAGAGTTTCGCATTCGCAAAGTCTTGTTGAACTTTCGGAAAGAAACGGCGACGAACTGAAGCCCTATGAAAAAAACGTTGCCAAAAACGTTATGATGCCGGCAATGGCAATAAAACGTCACGTGGAAGTTGAAAAACGAAACAAAGCTCTTTGCGAATTTGCGGAAACAACACCGTTAAACGCAATTGAAGAAAACGGAAGCGAAATAGGCGTTATTTCGGCGGGAATAGCTTATGTATATGCAAAGGAAGCTTTGGAAAACAATGCGGATTATTTAAAACTCGGTCTTATTTATCCGTTACCGTCGGAAAAAATTAAGAATTTTGCAAAAAAGCACAAAAAAGTATATGTAATTGAAGAACTGGACCCGGTAATAGAAAATTATTGCCGCTCGTTGGGAATAGAAGTTATCGGCAAAAATAAGTTTACTTTGCTTGGAGAATATACTCCGTCAATGATAAAAAAAGTTGTTCTTGGCAAAGAACCCGCAAAGTGTGCGGAACTTGAAGAAGTCATTCCCAACCGTCCGCCCGTTATGTGCGCAGGTTGCCCCCACAGAGGAACTTTTTATGTTCTTAAAAAGTTGGGACTTACCGTTTCGGGAGATATCGGTTGCTATACTTTGGGCGCAATGGCTCCGCTTGCAAGCGTTGATTCGGTTATTTGTATGGGTGCGTCGGT
>CAZJCI010000250.1:0-2296 GCA_964544455.1 uncultured Oscillospiraceae bacterium | reverse complement strand
TCTCCGGCACACTTAACGACGGAAACATTATTATAAATTCCACCGATAACGGCACTGTGTTTCTTTTACTAAACGGAGCGAATATTACATCGTCGGATTTTGCCGCAATCTATATAAAACAAGCCGAAAAAACGGTTATAACACTTGCCGAAGGCACACAAAACACGCTTTGCGACGGCGCGTCCTATAATTCCGAAAAACTTGAAAACGGAAAACCAACCGCAACGCTTTATTCAAAAGACGACCTGACAATAAACGGCAACGGCACACTTTCCGTAACAAGTCTTGCAAACAGCGGCATAAAATCAAACGATTCTTTAAAAATTATAAACAGCACCGTAAACGTAACCGGCAAAAAAATGGGCATATGCGCCAACGACAGTATTGCCGTTCTATCCGCTACGATTAATATTAATTCCGAATCGGATTCGTTAAAATGCAAAAACGAATCAACCGATAAAGGTTTCATTGTGCTTGAAAACTCCAACGTCAACATTCAAACCGACGCCGACGGTATATATGCGTCCTCTGATATTTACGCAAAGGATGTAACGGCAAATATAATTTGTCAAGGAAATCAAGCAAAAGAAACACATTTTTCAATTCCGAACAGAAACAACAACGAATCCGCGTCATCATCGGAAAGCTCCAAGCCAATAAAAGCGGGACTCGGCATCGAAACGGAAAACGGCTCATATATGCTGACCTCTTTCGACGATTGCATACATTCGGATAAGGATATAGCCATAAACGGCGGCGTATTTACTCTTTCCACCTCCGACGACGGCATTCACGCCGACAATAATTTAACGCTAAATCCCGAAAGAATCGATATTATAAAATGCTACGAAGGAATCGAAGCCGCATATATTTACATCAATTCGGGAGATATAAGCATATTTTCTTCCGACGACGGAATAAACGCAATAGGTTTGGATTCCAAGAACAATATTAACAACGGATTCGGCGCACACAATTTTGACAACACCGAAAAAACAGCCAAAGACGATATTTTCTTAACCGTAAACGGCGGGCATATCTGCATTGAAACAAGCGGAGACGGCATAGATTCAAACGGTTCAGCCGAAATAAACGGAGGTACAGTCGAAATATACGGTCCCGAAAGCGACGGCGATTCTTCCCTCGATGTAGGCGACGGAGGATATGTTCTTTTAATAAACGGCGGTTCGCTTATTGCCGCCGGAAGTGCGGGAATGGCAGAAGACGCTTCCGCAAGTTCCAAGCAAATTTCTCTTAATTTCACATTCGATTCAAAATACAGTGCCGGCAGCATTGTTGAATTAAAAGATTCCGAAAACAATATTGTTATCAGCGGCGTATGTACAAAAAGCTTTGACCGCTTATACTTAAGCGATGAAAAAATACAAAACGGATATGAATACTCGTTATATATAAACGATAATCTTATTGAAAAAATAACCGTAAACGGAGTTATTAACTCTTTCGGAGAAAAAAACTCTTTTTTCGGTGCCGAAAGGAAGAAACGATAGTTTTATGAAAAGAAAAATAATATCGATATTATGTATTTGCTTTATAGCGATTCAGCCTGTATATGCGGAAGAAAAAAAACCGCCGAGTTGTAACAACGAATTTAAACAAGAACAGAATTCCGTTGAAATTCAAAACGAAATACAGTCGAACGAAAAAGAACCGCGACTCGAAGACGGTTCGCAAGAAAATCAAAATTTTTCTCCACCCGATTTTAAAGGCGATAACCGCCCCGAACGCAACGGAAATTTTTCCGAAAACAATTCTCCGCCGGATAATAACCGTTTTACAAAAAATAATGAACACAACGCAATGCGTGATTTTGAAACTGACGAAAATTCTTTTCAAACAGTCGCAAATTCCGAAGTCGAATCGGAAAATTTATCAGAAAACAGTTTTATGAACTTTTTAAAAAGCTATTCCACACCGCTGTTTTCAATTTTTCTGCTTGCCGCAGCGTTTATATTTGTAACGTTTTATAAAAGAAAAACATTTTAATACTAACCGCAAAAAACAAACTGCATAAAAACACGCCAAAAATAAAATAATGCACAAAAATTCTCCCGAAATCGGCATAAATTCCGATTTCGGGAGTTTTTGTTTGCAATCACAGCAATTCTTTTTGCAAATTGTTATTCATTAATTGTTTACCGCACCGTTTGCGTTCAAAATCGCCATGTTTCAAACACTGATTACTTGTCCCAAGAAACAAGCACATATGCAACGTCTTTTGAATCAACCTTGCCGTCGCGGTTAAGGTCATATCTTGCATAGTCGGAAACATCGT
>CAZJCI010000249.1:0-2331 GCA_964544455.1 uncultured Oscillospiraceae bacterium | reverse complement strand
TATACCATAGTTCTTGGAGAGGAACTCTAAAAACTACTACTTTTATTATACGAGGTTTGTTATTATCGGTGCTTTCAATGTTTGTACGGAAATAGCCGACAAGATAGAAATCTGTTACATCTGCGGATGTGGCTTTAACCGTGTTGGCGGAAATGCCGTATCCGTTAACGTAGAACGTATAAGTATTATACTTCTCTTCGTTAAAATTATCAGCAGGCGGAAAATCGCTATATGCCTTTGCTGTGTGGCGGGAATATGCAACGTTGTTTGTTGAGTCATAGTTCCACGCTGTTGAATAACCGTGTTCGTTTTGCTTTACTTGACCTGTTTGTTTTGAAGCAAGCGCAACAAAAATCGGTTCTTTGGTTTTTGTTGTTTCTTCAGTTGTTGTTCCGTCTGCGCTTGCCGTGAACACAAAGCATGAAGCAATTGTCAGCACGCTGAGTATTGAAGCAAGCAATCTTTTGAATTTCATAATTGTACTCCTTTTCATAATAATTTTTTTACAGACGTACCGAAATTCCATAATACGCCTATTTGTTTTTAGTATAACCCCAAAACCGTTATTTGTCAAGTAGATTTATTGCGATATTGCAATTTGTTTACAATTTTTTTTGCGTTATTGCTTTAAACTATGTTCAGTTTTACGCAAAAATGCCTTTTAAAATTTCTTTTTGCAAAAAAATCCAATATTTATGAGTAAATTTACATTGAAAAAAACAAAAAACGGGAGTATAATTTCTTTACCGTCAAACAAAAGGAGAATTAAAAAATTATGAAATTCGGAACGATGAATTATATCCAAAACATAAGCGAATGTAACGAAAAATTTGAAAGACTGCAAAAATTGGGTTTGCAAGCCTGTCATCTTGTTTATAAACCCGAAGAATATACCAAAGAAGCCGCAACGGCGATTAAAGAAAGCGCAAAAAGACATGAAATCGAAATTTGCGCGCAGTTTGCGGGATTCAGGGATTCGGAAATTATGTGGCACGACACTCGCTATCTTTACCGAACAATGGGAATTGCCGTGCCCGCCTATCGTTTCGAAAGAATGAAATATTTGAAAAAAGCAATTGAATTTGCAAGTCTTGTCGGCGCGAGGGACGTAATCATACATGCGGGATTTATTCCAATCGACGTTCTTTCGTCGGAATATGCGGAAATGCTTACGGCGGTGGAATCGGCGGCAAAGCATTGCGCCGAGCACGGTGTGAATCTTTTGCTGGAAACGGGAACGGAAGCGCCGATTGTTTTAAAAAATCTTATTTGCGACATAGGGCGCAACAATCTTTTTATTAATTTCGACCCCGCAAATATCCTGATGTACGGTTACGGAAACCCCGTGGACGCTTTGGAAGTTTTCGGAGAATATGTGAAAAATATGCACGGCAAGGACGGCTGTTTGCCCACGGAGCCGCACAAAATCGGCAACGAAACGCCGGTGGGCTTGGGAATGGTGGATTTTCTCGCTGTTTTCAAAAAATTCGCCGAAATCGGTTATGACGACTATTGCATAATAGAGCGTGAAATAGGCGGCGAAAAGCAAATTGCGGACATTCTTGCCGCAAAAGAATATTTGCAAAGTCTTGTTTTGAGTTAATCGGGTATTGCAACGGCAAAAAGCGGAAGCGCATTTCCGCTTTTGGGATTATTTCGGCATAACGCACCTTGCGCAAAAAATTTTGTTTAAAAGGCTTTAGGTTTATAAAAAGCAAAAGAACGGTTATCGGCGAAAATTATCCGTCCGAAAACCGTTCTTTTTTGTTTTTGAAAATTAAATTAACATTAGTTAAACTAAAGCAAAAGCACCCGCCAATAAGCCGTGTTCTGTTTTGGGCAATTATCTATCTTGACCGTGCGTTACCGCAAGGTTCTTTGCCACTTATGACAAGCCGAGCAAGCCTGTACCAAGGTACGCGTCACATCGTGTTGCTTCGGATAGGGTTTACAGGAGTTTTGTGTTACCACGAAACTCGGTGAGCTCTTACCTCGCCTTTCCACCCTTACCGTTTGGGACTTTATGCAAGACCAAACGGCGGTATATCTCTGTTGCACTCTCCCGGGAGTCGCCTCCGGCGGACGTTATCCGTTATCCTGCTCTGTGAAGCACGGACTTTCCTCACTCCGACATTTCTGCCTTTTGCGCAATTGCCTTGACGGGTGCTAAAGTTATTTTACCACTATTTTTTGAACTTTTCAAGTACGGCGGCAATTTTTTAACAATTAATCATTATTAAATTAATATTAATAAATACCGTTTTAATTGAATTAACAGTTGTTTTATTGCAAATTGCAATCCACCGCAATTTTAATAACGCCGTCAAGTTT
>CAZJCI010000248.1:0-2355 GCA_964544455.1 uncultured Oscillospiraceae bacterium | reverse complement strand
AGAATGTATCCCGAACGCTTTACAAACGTAACAAACGGCATTGCTCACCGCCGCTGGCTTTGCTATTCCAACCCCGGACTTGCGGGCTTCCTTGACGAAACAATCGGTTCGGATTACCGAAAAGAACCCGCCAAACTTGCGGAACTTAAAAAATATGCCGACGATAAAGACGCGCTTTGCAAAATAGGCGAAATAAAGAAAAACAATAAAATTGCTTTTTCAAACTATCTGTTTTCCAAAACCGGCATAAAAACCGACCCCGATTCGCTTTTCGACGTTCAGGTAAAACGCCTTCACGAATACAAACGCCAGCTTTTAAACGCCCTGAACATTATTTCGCTTTACAACGAATTGCAGGATAATCCCAACGCCGATATACAACCGCAAACATTTATTTTCGGCGCAAAAGCCGCTCCGGGCTATACCATGGCAAAGCAAATAATAAAGCTTATTTGTATGCTTTCAAAGGAAATCGAAAGAAACAAAGCAATTCGGGAAAAACTGCGAGTGGTATTTCTTGAAGATTATAACGTAAGCCTTGCGGAAGCTCTTATCCCTGCGGCGGAAATTTCCGAACAAATTTCGCTTGCGGGCAAAGAAGCAAGCGGCACCGGCTGTATGAAAATGATGATGAACGGCGCGCTGACAATCGGCACCTACGACGGCGCAAACGTGGAAATGGTTGCGGAAACCGGCAACGAAAATATGTTTATTTTCGGTCTTACCTGCCGAGAAGTGGAACAAATGTGGCTTTCCGGCTATCAATCGGCAATGTTCTATTCCGGTTCTTCCCGCTTGCGCAGAGCCGTGGATTCCTTAAGCATAGGCTTTGCGGGCGAAAGTTTCAGGGACATAAGCGCATATTTGCTTCAGGGGCACGGCGTTGCCGACCCGTATATGTGCCTTGCGGATTTCGAATCATACAGACAAGCCCACGATAAAGCAATTTCGGTATATTCCACCCCTGCGGAATGGAACAGAATGTCGCTCATAAACATCGCTTCTTCAGGCAAATTTGCCGCCGACAGAAGTATTGAAGAATATGCCCAAAGAATTTGGAAGTTAAAAAAAGTAAAATAAACCGAGAAATTTTATATGCAAACAAAAATAAAAAGTGCGCTTACCGAATTGGAATTGCTGGGAAAAGTTCAAATAAATTCCGTTGCTTCCGAAAACCCCGCCGTAAAAATAACAAAAAAAATCGGCACGTTCGATTTTTCACGTCTTGGCTCGGCGGAAAGTCCGAACGGCGAAGAATGTTTGCAAATTTCCGTAAAGGCTTTGCGGCGTGCGGGAATTTGCGGTGTAAAACTGCTTATTTGTAAGGATAACGCCGAAAACAAAGAGTTTGTTTTCGAAACGTCAACAAATTTCACAACCGACGTTTTTCAGCTTAAAGTCCCCGTTTGCGCTCTACCGAACAACCTTGAAAAAGGCTTATATTACTATCATTTTCAACTTGAGTTCGGAAGTTTTACGCTGTATACAAACACCGCAAACAACGTTGATTTCGAACTTACCGAAGAATACCCGCAAAAACGCTTTAAACTGCTGATATACGAAAAGGGGTTTAAAACCCCCGATTGGTTTTGCGGCAACATAATGTATCACGTTTTTGTCGACAGATTTTGCAAAGGCAAAAAATCCGTTCCCATATCTCCCGACGCCGTAATAAATCCCGATTGGGAAAACGGCGTTCCGCAATACGGCGAATATCCGGGAGCGTTTGTAAAAAACAACGAATTTTTCGGCGGCACGCTTTGGGGCGTAATCGAAAAACTGGACTATTTGCAAAGCCTTGGCGTTGGGTGCATATATTTAAGCCCCATATTCAAAGCCTATTCCAACCACAAATACGATACCGGCGATTATATGACCGTCGACGAAATGTTCGGCGGCGAAGAAGCCCTTTGCGCTTTAATAAAGCGTGCGGCGGAAAAAAACATAAAAATAATCTTGGACGGCGTGTTTAATCACACCGGTGACAACAGCCTTTATTTTAACCGCTACGGAAGCTATGAAGGCGCGGGAGCATATCAAAGCGAAAATTCTCCCTATCGAAATTGGTATTTTTTTGATGAAAACGGAAACTACCGTTCGTGGTGGGGCATAGAAATATTGCCCAAACTTAATTTGAACAACGACGAATGCAAAAACTTTTTCTTGGGAAAAAACGGAGTTTTGGAAAAATATTTTTCGCTTGGCATTGGCGGCGTGCGGCTGGACGTTGCGGACGAACTGCCGAACGGTTTTCTTGACGAACTGCGCCGAGTTGCCAAACGGCAAAACCCCAACGCCGTTATAATCGGAGAAGTCTGGGAAAACGCCGCCGATAAAATTGCCTACGGCGAAAGA
>CAZJCI010000247.1:0-2387 GCA_964544455.1 uncultured Oscillospiraceae bacterium | reverse complement strand
AAATATGTTTTGTTTGAGCGTATACGGTGAATCGGCAAATGAAGATGTACGTATTTTTGTACTTGGTCACGATAAAAACGGTCAACCGAGATTTTGTTCATCCGATGTGGCGTATTCAATGTTATATAATGCCGATATGCCGTTTATTTCGGAAGAATTTTTGACATACAGACTTGGCGACGGAACAGTTGTAAAGGTTGATTTGAAAAAATAATAAGTTTTGATTTTTTGCAGCAACGTATTAATTTAAACTTTTTTGTTTATAAAGATTAACGGAAAAATCCGTTACAGAACATAGCGAATACTTATTGTTTGTGCGGTTTTACCGCAAAAAAGCTTCAACGATATTAATTTACCGTTGAAGCTTTTGTTTGTAAATATTAATATTAAATATTTAATTCCGCATTTAGCAACGAACGCAGTTTTTCCATACCGGCGTTTGACGGCTCGGGAAATCTTTCAAACGGAAACGCTATTTTCATAGAGTCATATTTGACTTTACAAACCTTTCTGAACGGAAGAAGTTCTGCTTTTTTTACGCAGGAATATTTTTTTGCAATTTGAGAAAGCTTATATATGTTATTTTCGTTGTCGTTGAGCGATGGAATAATTACTTGCCGTAAAGTAACACTTATACAATGCTTATCAAGATACGACAAAAAATCAAGAACCTTATCCAAACTTGTACCGACATATTTTAAATATTGGTCGTTGTCGGTATATTTAATATCCAGCAAAACTCTGTCGGTAACGGAAAGCAATTTTTTTACACTTGAATTAATAACGCTACCTGAAGTGTCAAGACAAGTATTTATTGAATTTTGGTGACAAAGCGTAAATATTTCATATGCAAAATCGCTTTGTAACAGCGGTTCGCCGCCGGAAACGGTAATACCGCCGCTTTTTCCAAAGTATTCTTTAAACCGTAACGCTTTTGATACAACCTGTTCCGGCGTGAACTTTGCTCCTTCCGCACAATCCCAAGTATCGGGGTTGTGGCAACATCCGCAACGAAGATTACAACCTTGGAAAAATACAACAAACCGCACTCCGGGACCGTCAACGGTTCCAAGACTTTGAAAAGAGTGAATCAAACCAAGCATATTACATACTTTCATGGAAAGTACGGCTGATAACTTCTCGTTGCTGTTCTCTTGAAAGCTTATGGAAGTTTACCGCATATCCGGAAACACGAATTGTAAGATTCGGATATGCTTCCGGATCTTCATACGCTTTCATCAAAGTTTCTCGGTTCAATACATTAACGTTTATATGATGCGCGGATTTCGAAAAATATCCGTCCAAAACAGAAACAAGATTTTCTGTTCTGTCAGCGGTATCTCTGCCGAGCGCTTCGGGCGTTATGGAAAATGTGTTTGAAATTCCGTCGCGGCAATCATCGTAACTGATTTTTGCCACCGAATTAAGCGAAGCAAGAGCACCGTTTTCTTCTCTGTTATGCATTGGGTTAGCTCCCGGGGCAAAAGGTTGACTTGCTTTTCTTCCGTCGGGAGTTGCGCCCGTGTTTTTACCGTACATAACATTGGATGTAATGGTTAAAACCGAAAGCGTATGTATTGCGTTTCTGTATGTTGGCGTTTTTCTGAGTTCCGTAATAACTTTGTGAGCCGTATTTTTTGCAATAAGGTCAACGCGGTCGTCATCGTTTCCGTATTTCGGAAAATCTCCGATGGTTTCAAAATCCACTATATAGCCGTCTTCGTTTTTTATAGGCTTAACTTTTGCATATTTTATTGCACTTAACGAATCCGCCACAACGGAAAGTCCCGCAATACCGAAAGCCATAAAACGTTCGACCGAAGTATCGTGAAGTGCCATTTGAATTTTTTCATATGCATATTTGTCGTGCATATAATGTATAATATTCATTGTGTTTACATAGAGATGCGAAAGCCACGCAATATATTCGTCATATCTTTTGCAAACATCTTCGTAATTAAGATATTCGCCGTCCATAACCGACATCTGCGGACCTATGCGCATACTGCTTGAAGTGTCGTATCCGCCGTTTATCGCTATGAGTAGAAGCTTTGCAAGATTGCACCGCGCACCGAAAAATTGCATTTGCTTACCAACCTTCATTGCTGAAACGCAACAAGCTATGGCATAGTCGTCGCCGTAAATCGGACGCATAAGGTCGTCGTTTTCATATTGAATCGAATCGGTATCGACAGAAACTTTTGCACAATATTTCTTAAAACTTTCCGGTAAGTTTTGCGACCACAAAACGGTAAGATTTGGTTCGGGTGACGAACCGAGAGTATAAAGAGTATTAAGAATACGGTAGCTGTTTTTTGTAACCAAAGTTCTGCCGTCTTCGCCCATTCCTCCAACCGCTTCGGTTATCCACATGGGATCTCCGCCGA
>CAZJCI010000246.1:0-2493 GCA_964544455.1 uncultured Oscillospiraceae bacterium | reverse complement strand
GATTTTTTGGGGAATATTGTGGAAAATTTTGATTTCGGCGGTTTGTTTAGGTTTTGAATTTGCGGCGTTGTGTTTTTTATTTGCGGAAATTTTCGATTTTTTGAAAATTCCGTTATTTTTTACCGTCGGGTTCGGAAATTTTTAATTCTTCAATGGAAATTGCGGCGTCGTGCTTTATGGGCTTCCATTGCGATTTGACAAACAGCGCCGCAACCGCAAGATACGGTCCCACCGTATCGAACCACGGAAAAGCCAGGGTATATAAGGCAAGCTTTGGCGCGGAACAGCGAATGTGCGAACGTTCCCGCAGAACCACAAGCAGACCTATAAAGAATTTTCGCAAATAGCTTCGGAATTTCGGTTCTATAAAAAACCACAGAGCAATAAAAAATCCTCGGCTCGGAGCGTCGGCGGATATTGCGGCGGTTCCCGAAATTAACGCCCAAAGTGCGGAAACAGCAAACTTTGTTGCGGGCGCGATAAGTAGTCTGAAAGCGTAATACGTACTGCCGGGGAAAGCGTAGCATATCATATCGTAGCAGGCAAAACCCCGTTTTCCTTTTGTAAAAATTCCCTTAAAAAGCCCGGGAAGCGTTGTGAAAAACGAATACATTCGCCCTTTTATCCAGCGTATGCGCTGGCGCGCCATAACCCGAATTTCATACGGTTGTTCGTCGAAAAATTCCGCGTCCTCGCAAAAAGCGATATATTCTCCGGCGGCAACGCTGTTAAGCGTGAATTGCGTGTCCTCGGTTAAGCAGGTATATTTCCATCCGTCTTTAAGAAGACGTGAAGCGATGACAAAGCCCGTGCCGGCAATGTGAGTACTGCTGTTCAGCCACACCCGAGGGCGGTGATATTTAACAACGCTTCGCATAAAATGTATGCCGTAGCCTGCGGAAATAAAATTTCGGTCGAAATTTTTTGTGTTACGGTAGCCCACAACCGCTCCCGCGCCTGTGGAAAACGCTTTGTTAAGCTCCGTTAAAAAGTTTGGGTGAAGCAGATTGTCGGCGTCGAAAACGACATAGCCGTCGAAGCTTTCTATTCCGCGCTCCTCTTTTATTTTTTCAAAAAGAAACTGCATCGCATAGCCTTTGCGAGCGTGTTCGGCGTCGCAACGTTCATAAACCGTGCACCCTTTTTGACGGCAGATTTCGGCGGTGCCGTCGGTGCAGTTATCCGCAACCACGAATATTTCCGTATATTCGGCGGGGTAGGTTTGAGCGTGAATCGAATCTATGAGATTACCTATAACGGTTTCTTCGTTTCTTGCGCATACGACAATTGCATAGCGGAATTTTTTATCAGTTTCGGGATAAGTTTTTTTGGGGGCGAAAAGACCGATAATCATATATATGACGTTATATTTTTTTGCCCAATTGTAGCCTTTGTTAAAGTATTTTGAAAAGCGGCGCATAAAAGCGTATACCGCGCGTAGAATTCGCATTTGAAAACCTCGTTTTTTGTTTTTGCAATGTGCTTTTGCGCATTGCGTACATACAGTATATCATATAAAATCGAAAAATGCAATACGAACGGGGAAATTTTGAGATTTTTGTGTAAACGGACAAACTTATAACACAAAAACTGCAACTGTAAGACATTCGGTAAGCGACTATCTCGAAGCGTGCACAAGAAATACACAGAGGACTATCGCAAAGAATGTAAAAGCCTTGATAAGCGGTACAAGGCGGAAGAGAAACGCCGGTACAAGGAAATCCGCAGAGGTTGGGTAAATAGCGAAATGCGGAGAACAGACTGCCGCAAGCATAACGATATGATGACGGATTTTTAAAAAGGTTTTGAATTACTTTCAAAGAGAGCAAAAGCTGAACTTGAATATATTTCAACCTAAGAGGACGCACGCTTTGAACGATACGCAAGACCTATGGGCGATAAGGTAGACCTTCCGACTGTTTATCTTCTTAAAAGCGATATTTTAGCCGATGAGGACGTTATCCGTCTTGCCGGGGATTTTGACGACAATATAGCAATGACAAGAATTATCGGCATGGTATATGCAGACGAGGGTGCAAAGGCAAGCCTTAACAATAATCCTGCGGCAGATTTGAAAGCACTTGCGGTTGAATGTAAAAAAGACCACTTCAATTATCGTGAGCCTTTGGAAGCTTATACAGAACTTGCCGTTCATGCTCTTGTTACCTATAAAGAAACATCGTAAGCTTACAATATGGTGCTGAACGGAGATTATTCGAAATTGTTCGAAAAGACAAAAGAACTGTATATCTCGACGGCATACAAAGCGTAATTACTTAAACACCAAATTTCCTTTAGTATTTATAGTCAAAAAAGCGGTTGAGAATATGTTCCTTAACCGCTTAATTTTATAATTTTTGAGCGTTCGGACGCAAAACGGACAACAAAAAAGGCTTGTTGCAAGGCGAAAACCCTGTAAACAAGCCGTTTTGTCGATAAAATAATTATCTCTTTGAGAATATTTCACACTCATAAAGCCCCGATTTTACGGGG
>CAZJCI010000245.1:0-2524 GCA_964544455.1 uncultured Oscillospiraceae bacterium | reverse complement strand
TCATATTTTTAAATCTCCTTACTTTTTGGCAAAAAACGTAATGCAAAAATAAAAATATCGCATTTGCGTTTTGAATTCAGTAAAAAATCGCAACAGTTTTATTATATCATATTGTAATTTTTTTGTCAATACCAATAAACGATTTTTTATCATAAATCGTTTTGAGTGAATTTCCAAAGTAAATTCCATAGTGGAATTTACTTTGGGACTTCACTCGAATAAAACTCGAATATAATTCGTTACAAAATCTATTGACTTTCATATTTTTTGCTGATATAATTGCTGTGTATTCAAAATAATTTTGTGAAAGGAACCGTTTTATATGAATAATCAGAACAGTATGTTGCTGTTTTCAATAATGCCGCTTGACGAACAGCATACGGACGAAATTTGCGAAGATATTAAATATCAATACGAAAACGGCATTACAACCTGCCCGCTTTTTTCTATGACACTTGTCCCCGAAGGAAACCCTCCGGTTGATAAAGTTGGCAAATTATGCGAAAAATATGCGATATTCAAAAAAAAGCTGGATAATATGGGAATCCCCAGCGGAATTCTTGTACAAGCAACAATCGGACATGGTTGGGTATTAAGCGAAATGTTTCCGTATCAACAATACATAGGTCTTTCAAACGGAGAACCCAAAAACACAGTTTGTCCTGCTGACGATGGATTTAAAGAATACATAAAACACGTCTTTTCCGTTATAGCCGCTCAAAATCCGGCGCATATAATGGTAGACGACGATTACCGTTTAATGTTTCGTCCCGAAGGCGGTTGCGGTTGTCCAAAACATATAGAAAGATTTAACAAAGCTCTGGGCGGCACTTCTTTTACTCGCAAAGAAGCTTGGGAACTTGTTTCTTCTTCATCAAGCACCGAAAGAAAGAAATATTCTTCCGTAATGGCAAAAATTCAAATAGATTCACTTGTGGAAACGGCAAAAATAATGCGCGCCGGAATCGATAGCGTAAATTCAAAAATTCCTGGAAGTTTTTGTTGTTGCGGAAATAATGCCGAAGGAGCTCCGATAATCGCTGAAATTCTTGCCGGAAAAGGCAATCCCACCGTTGTAAGAATTAATAACGGTAACTATACTGCGGCAGGACCAAGAGGCTTTTCCAAACACTTTTTGCGTGCCGCAAATCAAATCGCAAAGTTAAAAAATAACACAGATATAATTCTTGCCGAAACCGACACTTGCCCGCAAAACAGATACAGCACCGGCGCAATGTCGTTGCATACGCATTTTACGGGAACAATTCTTGAAGGTGCTCGCGGAGCAAAACACTGGATTACACGTCTTGAATGCTATGAGCCCGAAAGCGGCACAGCATACCGAAGAGTACTTGCCAAACACCGAAATTTTTATGAAGTTTTGGCAAATCTTGTCCCAACTTTAAGTTGGCGCGGATTTAGAATTCCCGTATCAAATAAGCAAGAATTTGTTTTCGATAACTCATACAACGTGGCATCCGACGGTTCCGACGGCTGGAGCAACTGCGTTTTCGAACGTTTTGGACTTCCGATGTACTACGGTACGGGCGGAAAAGGAATTGTGTGTCTTGACGGTAATTCCGACAAAAATTTCAGTGACGACGAAATTCTATCCATTCTCAAAAAAAGCGTTTTCTTAGCTTCCGATACTGCGCAAAATCTTATAAACAGAGGATTCGGAGAATATCTTGGCGTTGAAGTTCGTGAATGGAACGGAAAAACTCCCACCAAAGAAATGTATTTAGTCGGAAAAATTCGAGGCAACACATCCAATGTTCAGGTAAAAACAAAAGAACTTGTTATTAAAAACGATACCGTGGTTGTGGATTCAATGGTTTATCATTCGGTTGACAAGGTTAATAAAGAATTTCTTTTCCCGGGGGTTACAATGTTCAAAAACTCTATTGGAGGAACTGTCTTTGTTTTTTCCGGAACCCCAAAAGCGCGATATAATCTTACCGAAGCGTTTTCTTTTCTTAACAGTTCACGCAAAAAACAGCTGACAGCACTCATGCAAGCAGTCAACGAATTGCCCGCATATTATCCCGGAGATGAAGAAACTTATTTCAGAGTTGCCGATATGACGGACGGCGGTCTTTTCTGCGCTCTCTTTAATCTCGGATGCGATCCGATAGATAAAGTTGAATTGGTTTGCGAAAAAGATATAAAAGAAATATATTGCCTGACTCCGAACGGTAATAAAACAAAAGTGGATTTCACCACGAACAATGAAAGACTTACTCTTGATCACAGTTGCGGCGTGCTTGACCCTCAAATCTTTTTCTTATATGACTGATTGCCATAAAAACTGCAAGCGTTTGGAATACCAATAATTCAAAAAAGTAATAAAATTCGGCGGTGCATTTAAAATTGATATGCACCGCCGTAATTTTATAAATTTTCTAAAAATAAAGTAAAATCAGTTATATACTGTTCAAACAATCTTTTTTGCATATTTCGCTTTAAATATTTTACCAAATCTTATCAAACAATCTCATAAGAATAACCGCCGCGTCGCCCCTTG
>CAZJCI010000244.1:0-2603 GCA_964544455.1 uncultured Oscillospiraceae bacterium | reverse complement strand
GTCAAAGAAGTTAATAAAAGGAACTCTGCCTTTAATTGTGGAAAGATGAGCAACTGCGCCAAGGTCCATAACTTCTTGCGCATTTGATTCCGCAAGCATAGCGTAACCGGTTTGACGGCAAGCGTATACGTCGGAATGGTCGCCGAAAATATTAAGCGCGTGCGAAGCAACGCAACGAGCCGAAACGTGAATTACGTTCGGAAGAAGTTCGCCGGCAATCTTATACATATTCGGAATCATAAGAAGAAGACCTTGCGAAGCAGTATATGTTGTTGTAAGTGCGCCTGCGGCAAGAGAACCGTGAACGGCTCCGGCAGCGCCTGCTTCCGACTGCATTTCGGTAACCTTAACGGTTTCACCGAAAATGTTCTTGAGTCCCGTTGCGGACCAAGAGTCTGTTAATTCAGCCATTACGCTGGAAGGGGTGATGGGGTAAATAGCGGCAACTTCCGTGAACGCATATGACACGTGAGCGGCGGCGGTATTACCGTCCATCGACAGTTTTTTTCTGGACATTTTTGTTTCCTCCTGTTATTTAAATCCATTATAATAAAGATTATACCACAAACAAATTGATTTGTAAACAGTAAAAAATAATATTTATCGTTTTAGTTTTAAATTTTTCTTTAATTTTATCAAAAAATGAAGTTTTAAAACAGACCTAAAGCTTTTAACCTCGATTATCGGCAAAAAACGTCATATAAAAAGAGCCATAACGCCGCAATAATCGCATAGGTTGTAAGTAATTATTTTTCTTCATTCTCTTTGCGCATACGCTCAATGGCAATTTTATATCCGCCCGTTCCGTACATAATGCACTTGTTAACTCGGCTTATTGTTGCCGAACTTGCTCCGGTGCTTTCCGCAATTTCTCGGAAAACCTTTTTATCATATAAAAGACTTGCCACTTCAAGCCGTTGCGCCATATCCTGAAGTTCTTTAATCGTACATATATCTTCAAAAAACGCAACCAACTCCTGCGGTGTTTTCAATGTTAATATCGCTTGCATCAGCTTTTCGGTATATTCGTTATTTTTGTTCATTGCTTTCACTCCTTTCGGTTTGCAATTATATTTTAGCACTTTAAACCGATAAAGTCAAGATAAAAATGAAAAATAATCCGAATATCCGCAATGCAACCGACAAAAAATATATTAACCCGCAAAAAACGTATCGTATATTCCAAACGCAAAAATAAAGAAAATAATCAAAGGAAGCACATATTTGCAATATCCGTAAAGCCACTTTGGAAATTTAAGTCCCTTTCCGGTATTCGCTTCCGCAATAAAATTCTTCCAACCCCAACCGTATTTCGAAGTTGTGCAATAAACCACAAAACAAACAGAGCCCAAAGGAAGAATACAGTTGGATACTATAAAATCTTCAAGATCCATAATATTCTTATTCGCACCGATTGTGTGAACGTGCGATAACACATTAAAGCCCAAAATGCAGGGCAATGCCAACACAAGCATACCTACGCAACAAATCGCGCAAGTTTTTCTTCTTGAAAAGCCTGTTATTTCCGAAACGCACGCAACAATAGCTTCAAATACGGCAAGCACAGTGGAAAGAGCGGCAAAAGAAAGAAAAATAAAGAAAAAGCTTCCCGCAATACGCCCCGCCAACGGTCCCATTTTGTTAAATACGTTCGGCAACGTTATGAATATAAGGTCAGGTCCCGCGTCCGGCTGAATACCGAACGAAAAACAAGCGGGGAAAATAATAAGTCCTGCGGTAAGCGCAACAAATGTATCCAAAACCGCAACATTCACCGCTTCGCCCATCAACGCCCTGTCTTTTCCTATATAGCTACCGAAAATAGCCATACTTCCCATTCCTATGCTTAGCGTAAAGAACGACTGATTCATAGCGGAAACAATTACTCTTGTAATTCCGACATCTTTTACATTTTCAATATTCGGCAGCAAATAAAACTTCAATCCCGAAATTCCGCCGTCCAACGTAAAATTATACAACGCAAGAAATACCATTATTCCCAACAGCGCAAGCATCATATATTTTGTTATTCTTTCAAGTCCCTTTTGAAGCCCAACCGAAATAATCGCAAAGCATGCAATAATTACAATATAAGTATATACCGTAAGTCCGACGGGATTTTCGTTCATTGCCGAAAAAGTTCGTTCAATCGCACCGCCGTCAAGACCGAAAAGCTCGCCGCTTGCCGTTTTCACAAAATATTGAAGCATCCACCCGGTAACCGTCGTATAAAACATCATAATAATTATGTTTCCCGCAACGCAGGCAATACTGTGAAGATTCCACCCTTTTTTCTCAGGTGTTAACGCCTTATACATTCCCGCAGGACTTCTTCCGCTTGCCCGCCCTACGGAAAATTCCATAGTCATTATCGGAACCCCCATAGCGACAAGGAAGAATAAATAAATCAAAACAAAAATTGCGCCTCCGTTTTGCCCCACAAGCCACGGAAATTTCCATACGTTACCGATACCGATCGCACATCCTGCGCTAAGCAGAATAAAGCCCAACCTTGAGCCGAGTTTTTCTCTTTGCATATTACGTCCTTTTAAAAGTAATAAAGTTACTATATTATACAACTTTTTTAATTTTTTTCATAATTT
>CAZJCI010000243.1:0-2637 GCA_964544455.1 uncultured Oscillospiraceae bacterium | reverse complement strand
AGCATTCCGCTACTTTCTTTGGGGGCGAACACGGCGTAGCCGGATTCTGCAGTTATTGTGCCGTTTCCCCACGTATAAACTTCAGCGTTGATTGAGGAAGTGCCTTGCGGGAAATAGCATTCTCCGTTTCTGCCCTTCCCGTTTGGTACGGTTCCGTCGTCTTCAATCATATTAAAGACAATGGGGGCTGATTCCTCGGCATATGCGGTAAATGCCGAAAATGTCAGCAAAGTTATGAGTGCGATTAGAAATGACAATGTTTTTTTCATAGAAAATTCTCCTTTAAGATTATTATTTTGGTATAGTTTACCACATTTTTCTTTTAAAGTCAATAGCTTTTGTGAAAATTTGCTTTTTTGGAACAATTCTGCATTTTAAACGGTTGTTTAATTGTTATCAATTTAACGGCATTGTTTTTCCCCTTTCGTGAATTCTTATAATTTTTTATATTATAACACACTTTAATATATATATATATATATTAAATTAATAAATTGTAAAAGTCCGTTTGACGGCGCTTTTGATTTTTTAGTATCGGCATTTAATAATTTTCAGCGGATTAACTGATAAAACAACAAAGCCTTTGACGGTTAGATTCCGTCAAAGGCTTTTAATTAAACGATATTGCCGAATTCAACGGCGTTTGATTTGTAATATTTAAAAACGTCAAGCGTTTTTTTAATTACATTTATATAGATAATCCCTTTACCTTTTTCGCCGTTATAAAGAATGAAGAATAAATCGTCACCGTTTTTACCGTTGGTAAAATCATATGATTCGGCGTATTGAGCATTTATTATTTCCGGGTGAGCGGAAACAGGGGCTATTTTTTCTATGTTGCTTGTTTTGATTTCGAAAACTTTTTTTCTTGTGCGCTCGCCGTAAATTTTATAAAATTCAACTGTTGCCGAAATAATTATGTATTCAAATTCAACTTGGGTATATCTCCACAAAAACCAGCAAAGAGCCATTGTTCCGACGAAAATCGGAAGCATTGCCGCCGCAACCCATTTTAACACAAAAACAAAGGAAGCGATTACTACGGCTATTGCCAACAGTATTATTCCGACTTTTGCCGCTACCGACTTTGAACCGCCTCGTTTTATGAGATACTCGGCGTAGTTGGGACGTAATTTTTCGTCCTCCGAAATATTCTTAAAGTTATTAGACATAAAAACCTCCGCTATTTAAACTTAAATAATATAGTACACCATCTTTTTGAATACATTATAAATGTATTTTAAACATTCAGCCGTTTTGTAATAAACTATTTTATTATTTGTAAATTTGGAAGAAAAATACTGTACAAATTCAAAAAAATGTGATATAATGCATTGTAAAAACAAAATTGAAAGGATTATTGGTATGAAAGCAGTTGTTACGGTTACCGGAAAAGACACAAAGGGTATTATAGCAAAAGTATCCGCTCTTTGCAGCGAATACGGCGCAAATATTATTGAAATTACGCAAAGCGTTATCGGAGAATATTTTGCAATGGTTATGTTGGTTGATATTGACGAACTTTCCGTTGACTTCGGAAAATTTGTTGACAATATGAAAGAACTTGGAAAAAACAACAATTTGATTATTGACGTTATGCATGAAGATATTTTTAACTCGATGCACAGAATATGAGGTAGGCACTTATGATTAATATTTCCGACGTTCTTGAAACAATTAATATGATACGTGAAGAGCACCTTGACGTTCGCACAATAACAATGGGTATTTCCCTTTTGGACTGCGCTTCCGACGATAACAAGGTGCTTTGCACAAGAATTTATGATAAGATAACAAAATATGCCGAAAAACTTGTTTCCACGGGAGAAGACATTGAAAAGCAATTTGGTATTCCGATTGTAAACAAACGAGTTTCTGTCACTCCGATTGCGCTTATAGGCGGAAGTCGCAGTTCCGAAGATTATGTAAATATTTGTCGAACGCTTGACAAAGCGGCTGACACGCTTGGAATTAATTTTTTGGGCGGTTTTTCCGCTCTTGTTCACAAAGGAGCGACAAAAGCGGACGAAATGATGATTGATTCCATTCCGGAGGCTCTTTCTACAACCAAAAGCGTATGCTCAAGTGTTAACATCGGTTCGACAAAAGTTGGAATAAATATGGACGCTGTTGCAAAACTTGGTCACACGGTTAAGGAACTTGCGAACAGAACAAAAGATAATAATTCCATAGGATGTGCGAAATTTGTTGTTTTTGCAAATGTTCCCGAAGATAACCCGTTTATGGCGGGCGCATTTCACGGCGTTGGAGAGCCGGAATGTGTTATTAACGTTGGAGTTTCCGGTCCCGGCGTTGTTCGTGCCGCAGTTGAGCGTGCGGGCGATTGTAATTTTTCCACGCTTGCGGATATAATCAAGAAAACCGCATTTAAAGTTACAAGAATGGGACAGCTGGTTGCGGTTGAAGCTTCAAATCGACTTGGCGTGCCTTTCGGCATTGTTGACCTGTCGCTTGCGCCCACACCGGCAATAGGCGATTCGGTTGCACATATTCTTGAAGCAATGGGACTTGAAAGCTGCGGTGCTCCCGGAACGACAGCCGCACTTGCGATGCTGAATGATGCGGTTAAAAAAGGCGGTTCGATGGCTTCTTCTCACGTTGGCGGACTTTCGGGGG
>CAZJCI010000242.1:0-2648 GCA_964544455.1 uncultured Oscillospiraceae bacterium | reverse complement strand
AGAAGTCGGCGCAATGAACGTAATGTTCAAAATCAACGGCGAAATAGTAACCCCCGCTCTCACAGGCTCAATTCTTCCCGGCATTACAAGAAAATCCATAATCGAAATTCTCAAATCCGAAGGATATACCGTAAGCGAACGTCTCCTTTCCGTAGATGAACTTTTGGGAGCCTGCCAAGACGGAACTTTGGAAGAAGCTTGGGGTTGCGGCACTGCGGCGGTAGTATCTCCCATAGGAAAACTTTCGTTCGACGGCAAAGAATACATAGTAAACGATAACAAAATCGGCAAGGTAACTCAAAGTCTGTACGATACTCTCACGGGAATCCAATGGGGCAAAATCGAGGATACGCACGGATGGATTGTAAAAATATAACAAATTTAAAAAGAGTCACGGTTTTTGCGGGGCATTACGGAAGCGGCAAAACAAACATAGCGATTAATTACGCCCTCAACATAGCGGCGTCGGGATTAAGCGTCGAAATTGTCGATCTCGATATAGTAAATCCCTATTTCCGAACCAAAGACGCCGAAAACATTCTAAAAACCAACGGAATAAATCTCATATCGTCAATTACGGCAAACAGTAACGTCGATACGCCGGCTCTGCCGGCACAGGCATATTCCGCAGTTCAAAATACGCAAAAATACGCCGTAATAGATGTCGGCGGCGACGACAGAGGCGCGCTTGCCCTCGGAAGATACGTTCCGTATTTGCAAAAAGAAAACAACTACGAAATGCTCTTTGTAATAAATAAATACCGCTATCTCACATCAACCGCAAAAGATACTTTCCAAATAATGAAAGAAATAGAATTCGCGGCGGGAATAAATTTTTCCGCCATTATAAATAATTCCAATTTGGGCAACGAAACCACGGAAAAAGACGTAATCGAAAGCGAAGAATACGCTCAAAGCGTTTCGCAACTTTCAGCATTGCCCATAAAATTCACCGCTGTCCAAGAAGAACTTGCAAAAAACGTCAAAAACAAAATTCAAAATGTTTTGCCCATAAAAATCTGTGTAAAGCAATCGTTCTAAGAAAGTGAGGTCTTGTTATGCCAAAGGTAACTTTTAAAACAGATATGTGCAAAGGGTGCGGCTTATGCGTATCCGCATGTCCCAAAAAAATAGTACAGCTTAACGATAAACTCAACGCAAAAGGCTATCGAACAGCAGGTATTACCGATCAGAGCGCATGTATTGCCTGCGCATTTTGCGCAACAATGTGTCCCGATTGCGTCATTACCGTCGAAAAATAACAAAATAAAGTTTTACGTCATACGAAAGGGATAAAAAATGAGTGAAAAAAAACTTATGAAAGGTAACGAAGCAATGGCGGAAGCGGCAATAATCGCCGGTTGTAAGCATTATTTCGGATACCCCATAACGCCGCAAACGGAAGTTGCGGCATATATGTCCAAAAGACTTCCGAAAATCGAAGGCGGCGTATTTCTTCAAGCCGAAAGCGAAGTTGCCGCAATCAATATGGTAATAGGCGTGGCTTCAACAGGAAAAAGAGTAATGACTTCTTCTTCCAGCCCCGGAATTTCTCTTAAAAGCGAAGGAATTTCATATCTTGCCGGTTGCGACCTTCCCGCATTAATAGTAAACGTACAGCGAGGCGGCCCCGGACTCGGAGGCATTCAACCGTCGCAGTCCGACTATTTTCAAGCAACAAGAGGCGGCGGACACGGCGATTATCATACATTCGTTCTCGCTCCCAATTCCGTAAACGAAATGGTAAATCTAACGGTAAAAGGTTTCGACCTTGCCGATAAATACAGAATGCCCACAATGCTTCTTGCCGACGGTACTTTGGGACAAATGATGGAACCCGTGTCTTTCGAAAACATCAAAGTTGCCGAAAAAGTCGAAAAACCTTGGGCAACCACGGGGACAAAAGGTCAAAGAAAGCCCAACATAATCAATTCATTGGCTCTCGATCCCGAACAGCTTGAAAATTGGAATATCGAAAGATATAAAAAATACGCCGTAGCAAAAGCAAACGAAGTAATGTACGAATCCTATAAAATGGATGACGCCGAATATTGCGTAGTTGCGTTCGGAGTAGCGTCAAGAGTATCTCAAAACGCCATCGACGCCGCGCGGGCAAACGGAATAAAAGTCGGAATGATACGCCCCATAACCTTGTGGCCGTTCCCCGAAGCCGCTCTTCAAAAAGCCGCCCAAACCGTAAAAGAATTCATATGCGTCGAACTGAATATGGGACAGATGATAGAAGACGTTCAACTTTCCGTCAAATGCCAAAAACCCGTACATTCCTGCACCCGAACAGGCGGTATGATTCCCGGTCCCGATTTCATATATAACAAAATTTGCGAAGTAGCAAAGAACGGAGGTCAGAACTGATGAAAGTATTCGAAAAAACAAACGGACTTACCGATGCGCCGCTTCATTATTGCCCCGGCTGTACGCACGGAATAATTCACAGACTTGTCGCCGAATCGCTCGAAGAACTCGGAGTTCTCGGCAGCACAATAGGAGTAGCGTCCGTCGGATGTTCGGTTTTCGCATATAATTATTTTAATTGCGATATGGTTCAAGCGGCACACGGAAGAGCCCCCGCCGTTGCAACCGGCATAAAACGTTCCGATCCCGACAACATAGTTTTCACATATCAGGGC
>CAZJCI010000241.1:0-2664 GCA_964544455.1 uncultured Oscillospiraceae bacterium | reverse complement strand
ATTTCGCCGTTGATTTTGAACATTACGTTCATTGCGCCGACTTCTTCGATGTATTTTCTTTCGACGCCGTCGAGCCAAAGAACCTGAGTGTAGCCTTTTTCTTCGGCTTTTGCTCCCGCTCTGTTTGCCGCCGCATAGTTGCCGCCGCATTTTGCAAAGCCCGTTCCGCCTCTTACGGCTCTTACGTCGTCTTTTTCAATCATTATTTTTACGGGATTTATGCCTTCTTTGTAATAGCTTCCGCTGGGCGACGCTATTATTACGAATTTTGAATTTTTTATGCCGTGAACGCCAAGGGCTTCATCGTTACCGAAAAGGAACGGTCTTATATAGAGCGATTCGCCTTCGCCGTAGGGAACCCAATCTTGTTCGTGTTTGACAAACTCGGTAATTGCTTTAAGCATATCTTCTTCGGGCATTGTGGGGAGTTGAAGTCTTTCGGCGGAATTGTTCATTCTTCTTACGTTTTCGATAGGTCGGAAAAGCTGAACGCTTCCGTCGGCGATTCTGTACGCCTTAAGTCCTTCGAATATTTCGGCTCCGTAATGAAATACCGTTGCCGCTGGATGGAGCGAAAGATTTCCGAAAGGAACTATTCTTGCGTCGTACCACCCTTTTTCGGACGAATAATCCATTATGAACATATGGTCGGTGAAGTGTTTGCCGAAACCGAGATTTTCCGTTACCTTGGGGCATGGATTTTTTGTGTTTTCGATTCTGATTTCCATTTTTATTACCTCTCTTTATTATAATTTATTTGAGTTATATCATAAGGTGTTGTTTGATATACGTAATAATTGAGCCAATTGGAATAAATTAAATTTGCGTGAGAACGCCAAGTGCAAATTGGCTCGAGAGTATCGTTGTTTTGCGGGAAATAGTTGACCGGGAGATCTATGGGCAATCCGGCTTTTTTATCTCGCAAGTATTCTTTTTTCAGAGTATCGGCATCGTATTCGGAATGACCCGTTATAAAAATTTGCCTGCCGCCGTCGGTTGAAACGGCGTATACGCCCGCTTCTTTGCTTGTTGAGAGAATGCGCAACTCGGGAATTTTTTCTATATCTTCACGTAATACGGTTGTGTGGCGTGAATGTGGCACAAGAAATTCGTCGTCGAAGCCTCGGAAAAGCATGGAAGATTTTCTTTCCACGGTGTGTTTGAACACGCCGAACATTTTTTTGTTTAAGGGATATTTTTTTATGCCGTAATGATAATATAATGCGGCTTGAGCTCCCCAACAAATATGAAAAGTGCTGTGGACGTTTGTTTTTGTCCATTCCATTATTTCGCAAAGCTCGTTCCAATAATCGACTTCTTCGAATTCCAGATGTTCCACGGGAGCTCCTGTGATTATCATTCCGTCGAATTTTTGATTTTTGATGTCTTCGAAGTGCTTATAGAAAGCAAGCAGGTGTTCTTCGGACGTATTTTTTGAGGTGTGCGATTTTGTGCAAATGAGTTCAAGTTCGACTTGAAGAGGAGAATTTCCCAAAAGCCTTGAAAGCTGCGTTTCGGTATCTATTTTTAGCGGCATAAGGTTTAGGAGAACTATTTTCAGCGGTCTTATATCCTGCACCGTGGCTCGGGTTTCCGTCATAACGAATATGTTTTCGTCGTTGAGCGTTTTTACCGCCGGCAACTCATTGGGAATTTTTATAGGCATTCGGTCACCTCTTTCAATCTTGGAGAGCCTGCGCCAAATCGGCGATAATATCGGAAGAATTTTCGATTCCGCATGAGAAACGAATCATGGACGGTGAAATTCCGCAATCGGTAAGTTCGCTGTCCGTCATTTGACGGTGAGTGGAACTTGCGGGGTGCAAAACGCATGTGTGAGCGTCCGCAACGTGCGTTGCGATAATTGCAAGTTTGAGTTTTTTCATAAACTTTTCGGCGGCGGTTCTTCCGCCTTTTATTTCGAAGCTTACCACGCCGCACGAGCCGTTGGGAAGATATTTTTGGGCGAGAGCGTGGTATTTATCGTTTTCGAGTCCGCAATAGCGAACCGACTCGATTTTGGGGTTGGAATTAAGGAATTCGGCGACGGCTTGAGCGTTTTTGCAATGTCTTTCCATACGGACGTGGAGGCTTTCGAGTCCGAGGTTGAGAATGAAAGCGTTTTGCGGAGATTGAATGGAACCGAGGTCTCGCATGAGTTGTGCGGTTGCTTTGGTGATGTATGCGCCTTCGAGACCGAATTTTTCGGTATAGGTTATTCCGTGATAGCTGTTATCAGGAGTGCACAAACCCGGGAATTTTTCGGGATATGCGGTCCAATCGAATTTTCCGCTGTCCACAATGCAACCGCCTACTCCCGAAGCATGACCGTCCATATATTTTGTTGTTGAATGAACGACGATATCTGCACCCCATTCGAACGGTCGGCAATTTACGGGAGTTGCGAAAGTATTATCGACTATGAGCGGAACGCCGTGGCTGTGCGCGGCTTTTGCAAATTTTTCGATGTCCAGAACGACAAGCGCGGGGTTTGCGATTGTTTCGGCAAAGACAGCTTTGGTATTGGGTTTGAATGCCGCTTGGAATTCTTCGTCGGAACAATCGGGATTAACGAATGTGAAATCTATTCCCATACGCTTCATTGTAACGGCAAACAAATTATAGCTTCCGCCGTAGATGCACGATGAGGCAACAATGTGGTCG
>CAZJCI010000240.1:0-2707 GCA_964544455.1 uncultured Oscillospiraceae bacterium | reverse complement strand
ACCCATGTTACAGCCGTGAAAGGGCCGTGTCTTAACCGCTTGACCAACGGGCCGTATTTGCTACGCATAATCAGCTTTTATATTATACAACATTTCGTCGAATTTGTCAAGACTTTTTTTTATATTTTTCGCAAAAACGCAAAAAACCGCACTTTGCACAAAAAAAGCAAAAAAATCCTATCACTTTCCATCATTATACATCATAACTTTCTTCACGCTCGCAAACGTTTTCGCAAATTTATATCAATTTTATGGTAAAATATAACAAAAATATTCTAATTTTCTTTACGGGTATTGACAAACAAAGCTATTTATGGTATAATTAATAGGTAATCTGCCTGCAGTGGGCAAAAACGGAGGAAGGATTTTGAACAGAGTTATCATAGTAACATCGCTCAAAGGCGGCGTCGGAAAAACCACAGTCACCGCAAATCTCGCCATGACGCTTGCTCAAAACGGACATTCCGTGGTTGCCGTGGATTGCGACCTCGAATCCCGCTGTCTGGATATGGTGCTCGGTCTCGAAAACGATTCTCTCTATAACATTGCCGACGCACTGTCCGAACGGTGCAATATTCAAGACGCCCTTATATGCGATTCAAGGTGCGAAAATCTTTCTTTCATTGCGGCTCCCGCGGGAATAACGGATAAAGAAAGCAAAGAATATCTCACGGTTTTCACACCCGAAAATATCTCGAAATTCATTTCGCAACTTTCCGATATGTTCGAATATATAATTTTCGATTTACCCGCTCACCCGGACGGTTGGTACGAATTGCTTTTGGCTCACACGGATTACGCGCTTGTCGTGGCAATGCACACCGCGGTTTCAATACGCTCCGCCGAAAAAACAGCAATGGCAATAAGCGAAGTTGCCGAAAAGCTTATCGGCGAAGAAATAACTTTCAACGACAGCGGCAAAATAATCGAACCTCGCCTTAAAATTCGGTTAATCATAAACAACTTCCGTTTCGGCGAAGTTGCCGACGGCACACGCCCCGGAATATACGATATTATAAACAAAACGTCGGTAAAACTTTTGGGAGTGGTTCCGCATGACGAAATAATGGCTTCCGCTCAGGAAAGCGGAAAGCTGGCGTTTCAAATATCAAAAGGTCAGCTTCCGTCGAATATTGCAATAAAAAACATTGCGGAACGTCTTGAAGGCTCAAATATCCCGTTGCTTTACGGACTTTTGGGCAAACGGGCAAGAAGAAAAGTTTTATAAATCAACCGTTTTAGCTTAGGCGGTATCTCCCCCCGTTTTAACGGCGACAAATTTCATTCAAGCCGCCAACGAATCGCCTTTGCCACCGATTGCCCCATAAAATAACAGAGCAATTACCTTACCGAAAATTATAAAAAATACAAAAGTCAACAACAAAAGTGAAAGGAACGGTAATAACATGGAAATAGCCATCATAGCTTGCGACCAGAAAAAAGAAATTATGACGCAGTTTTGCACCGCCTATTGCGGAATCCTTGCAAAACACAACCTTTACGCAACCGAAATAACCGGGCGTTATATAACGGAAGCAACAGGGTTGGACGTGGAACGAGTAATGGCGGGCGTCCAAGGCGGAACCGAACAAATAGCGGCAAGGGTATCCTGCAACGAAATAGATATTGTTTTGTGTTTCCGAGAAACCGCCGGAATCCACGAACCGAACGAGCAGGAGCTTAACCTTTTGCGCCTTTGCGACGTAAACAACGTACCGTTCGCAACAAACATCGCAACGGCAGAAGCTCTCATTCTTGCGCTTGACCAGGGCGCGCTCGATTGGCGAGAATTGGTAAATCCGCATTCAAAAATCAATCGAAGCAAGCACGGTTCAAGAATATAACAGGAATAAAAACAGCATTTTTGTCCATATTTTTTCCGCATTTTTTCCTTCAAATAAACGCCGGAATCCAACTTTTTCTCTTGTTTTCACGCCAATATCGCACCGATATTGCACACTTCCGCGCGTCTTTTGAAGGATTTTTTCTTGCTTTACGCCGGATTTTAACAAAAAATATCAACCGATTTATATTCTCACAAACCGTAATTCAACAAAAATAAAATTTGAATTTTTGCAAAGTCCTCGCATAACTTTTGCAAAATTCAAAACCGTTCAAGCATTGCAAAAGCCGACTTAAAAATTTAAGTCGGCACAGCTGTTTTAAAAATGAATTTTTTCTTTTTTACTTCAACCTTTTCAAATTATAATTCGCCGATTTTTGCTCCGCCAAAAAATGCACGCCGTTCAACGACGGTCACTGCGACTGACAGCCGAAAACCGTGTAACCTTGACTTTCCTCGCTTTCAAATGCTAAAAAGTGCCAAAATATGCAATTCGAAAGCTTTTGTCTCGCAAGCTTTACAATAAATCAGCCGACTTAAAAATTTAAGTCGGCTTCGGTTTTAACCGATATTTTAATTATTTTACGAATTTTGCGCAGCGGCAAGTTTAAATCAATTTTTAAAGCTTATTAAAGGTGCAAAACTCTTTCCTTTATTTCCTGCGTTCTGCCCTGATTCCAATATTGAGTTCCGATATAACCGCAGGTTCGGCGAGCAACGTTCATTTTGGCTTGGTCGGTATTGCCGCAGTTGGGACATCTCCAAATAAGCTTTCCGTCGTCGTCTTCCGCAATTTGAATTTCGCCGTCGTATCCGCATTCGTGGCAATAATCGCTTTTGGTGTTAAGTTCCGCATACATTATG
>CAZJCI010000239.1:0-2789 GCA_964544455.1 uncultured Oscillospiraceae bacterium | reverse complement strand
CTTCCATCCCACCGAATACATTTCCAATAAAATTTCTTCGCTGTTGCTTTATTTGGATGAAATTCTTCTGCACGTATCACGTCCCGTGCGTTGGGACAGCGACCATGTTGTTATACTTGACGATGAACTTTCGGCAATCGCGCAGGAAATAATAAGAAACAATAACGAAAACAGAGTTAATATTGCACTTGATTATTTTGACGCTTCGATTAACAGAGTTGCGGCGTGGGTTATAGGTACAAGAAATACTCAAAAAGCACTTTTAACCGCAATGCTTGCGCCCAACGAAAAACTTATGGAAGCAGATAGAAAGCTTGATTATACAACAAGACTTGTATATACCGAAGAACTTAAATTCTATCCTTTCAACGCTGTTTGGGATTACTATTGCGAACAAGCCGGAGTTCCCACAAGGTTTGGTTGGTTTGAAGAAGTTCGTAAATACGAAGCGGACGTTCTTTCAAAAAGAAATTAACAGCATTTTATTAACGGTTTTCTCAATAACTGTAATAAAGTAATTTCTTCTTTGCAAACGCTGTATTATATTATCAAAAAATGCCTTGCCGTTTAAAAACGAAGCAAGGCATTTTTATATATAAATCTTAATTATTTTGTTTGTCGGTATATTCGCATTAACACAACAAAAGTCTGTCTTATATTTAAGACAGACTTTGCAAGTTGAGTTGAAAAAGAAAAACGTCTTTATACAACTGTAATTATGAAAACATACCGATTGCATTAATAACGTCTTTTTCCATGGCTGTTCTTGCGCATAAGGCAATATCGTGGAAAAAGGTTTTGTCATTCATTTCTGCAACGGCGACTCCTGCGGCTTTTGACATATATGTATAATAATTAATTTTGCGTATTCCTCTTGCTATAACTTTTTTGTAATCTTCAGCGCTTACGCCGCTACCGCCGTGCATAACGAGCGGAATATCCGTAAGCGAATCAATTTTTTCAAGTCTTGGAAAATCGAGTTTCGGAGCTTTAAGATATACGCCGTGAGCCGTTCCGAAAGCGCAGGCAAGTGCGTCTATTCCTGTACTTTCGGCAAATTTCTTTGCAGTTTCGGGATCTGTATAAATACTCTCGTCATTTGCGCCGCCGCCTTCGCGAGCACCCATACTGCCGATTTCCGCTTCAACGCTTGCGCCG
The DNA here is from genome assembly GCA_964544455.1 of uncultured Oscillospiraceae bacterium. Taxonomy (GTDB): domain Bacteria; phylum Bacillota; class Clostridia; order Oscillospirales; family CAG-382; genus SIG622. The sequence continues at coordinate 1,631 of CAZJCI010000239.1, read as the reverse complement.
TATTTTTCGGCACTTTCAACCGCAATGCAGGTATTTGCATAGTTTTCTTCGTAAGGAAGTGTTGAGCCGTCATACATAACGGACGTAAAGCCTATATCAAGAGCTTTTTTTATATATGCAAGGTCTGTTCCGTGGTCAAGGTGAACGCAAACCGGAACCGTTGCTTTATCGGCAACAAGCAACATAATTTCGCCGATTTCGTCAAGCGTGATAAGATTCATTTCTTCATGAACCTGAGCGTGCATAATGATTACAGGGGAATTTGTTTTTTCCGCTGCTCCGATAACAGCCAAAAGACTTTCAAGATTCGGAGTATTGAACGAGCCGATTGCAATTTTTTTTGCTTCGGCAATTTTTAAAATTTCTTTAAGGCTTACTAACATTGTTTTTCCTCCGTTTATTCTTCTATTTTTATAAGAATCGTTTGCGTTTTTTCTTCACCCGGCTTTAAATAACACAACAAATTTTTTTCCCTCATAACGTTTCGACCGTCCGGTGTGCAATTACCCGGTTCAAGACCAAGAACATATTCGCCGCTACCCATCATTTTCCATTCGGTAAAAAACGGAAGTTCTTTTATATCGTAATTTAAGGAAAGACCGAATTTTAAATCGGGATTGTAAATTTCGGCTTTTCCATCCGTCATATCATAGTAGTAACACTGTTCTTCAAATCTGTTTTGCGGCTTTTCAATAATAAGCGAATTTTCAATGCCGTCGGCGGCTCTTGCGTTTCGGGGGGTTATTCCTTTGTGCGAAAGCTTAACGGTGGATTTTTCCGAAAGAAGGGGATATCCAATATTGAAGTGATAAAGAATCATATACGGACTTTCTTCAAAGCCGATATTTTTTACTTTATCGCAAATTTTTATTTCGTTTTTTCCAATCGGAGCAATATATTCACGCTCTAAAATCAGTTTATGCGAAAAAAGTGCGGCGTCACGTATAACAAACTTAAAGTGCATTTCGTTATTTTCTTCAAAACACAACATATTTTCAGCCGGAGCGTGTGAAATTGTTCCGTGCAACGGAAGTTCTTCACCGTTATCGTTGCAAGGAGAACCTACGGCGCAAAGTCCGCAAGTTGTAAAAAATCCTGCGGTAAATGATTTTAAAAAACCCGATTCTTTGTTATCGTAATATTGCGGCGCAACATAACCGCAAGGCGCAAAAAATCCAAGATTAACGCCTTTATAATATGCTCTGGAAATATCTGCGGCTCTGTCTGCCGATATTGTGAACATCAATCCCGAACCGTTGTTCACTTGAATAAGCTTCATACCGTCGCCTTTACCGCCGCAAAGGCGGTGTTCTTCGAATCCGTATGACTGCGAGCTGTGACCGATATATTTGTTCATCATCTTAACTCCTTTGAAAGAGTGTACATTTTTTTGTATTTTTCATATAAAGCTACGTATTTTTTATGTTTTTCAGCGTTTGGCAAATATGTTTTTCCAACTTTTATAAAGCTTTTTGAAGCTTCGGAAAGGTTTTTAAATAATCCGACAGCGCAAGCCGCAAGCATAACCGTGCCCAATGTTCCGACTTCGGGAACGTCGATTACTGTTAAAGGAGTACCCAAAATATCCGCTTTTATTTGCAACCACACCGGACTTTTTGAGCCGCCCCCGG
>CAZJCI010000238.1:0-2807 GCA_964544455.1 uncultured Oscillospiraceae bacterium | reverse complement strand
AAAAAGCTCGGTCTTGTGGTATCCGGCGACATAGGCTGTTATACACTCGGTGCTGTCGCTCCGCTTGCAAGCGTTGATACAACAATATGCATGGGTGCGTCGGTTTCGGCGGCGCACGGTATGGCAAAGGCAAGAGGTGCGGAATTTAACAAAAAACTTGTTTCCGTAATAGGCGATTCCACGTTTATGCACTCGGGTATTACGGGACTTGTGGATATTGTATACAACAAAGGTAACAACACGGTTATTATTCTTGATAACTCGATTACCGGAATGACGGGACATCAGGATAACCCCACAACCGGAAAAACCATTAAAGGCGAACCCACAAAACAGGTTGATTTGGTTGAACTTTGTCATGCCTGCGGCATAGAACATATTACCGTTGCCGATCCGTTCGATATTAAAAATTTTGAAAAGGTTGTAAAAGAAGAAACGGAAAGAGAAGAACCGTCCGTTATTATCGCTCAACGTCCGTGCGCATTGCTTAAAACGGTAAAATATACCGGTCGTTGCGAAATTAACGAAGAAAAATGCAAAAACTGCAAAATGTGTATGAAGCTTGGCTGCCCCGCAATTTCGGTTATAGGCGGCAAAGTGAAAATCGACGATACGCAATGTAACGGTTGCGGACTTTGCGTGAACGTTTGTCCGTTCGGCGCAATAGAAAAAATAGATTAAAAACCAAACGGAATATTTTTATTAAAAGCCAAGCGAAAGCGGATTTTCGCAAACGGCAAACAGAAAGGTTTCAGCTATGACAAAAAAAATAATGATAGTCGGCGTGGGCGGTCAGGGAACGCTGCTTGCAAGCCGAATTTTGGGTAATACGGTTATCGAGCAAGGTTACGATGTAAAAGTATCCGAAGTTCACGGTATGAGTCAGCGAGGCGGAAGCGTTGTTACATATGTGAAATACGGAGAAAAGGTTTATTCTCCGATTATAGATAAAGGCGAAGCGGATATAATTCTTGCATTTGAAATGCTTGAAGCATACAGAGCGTTGCCGTATCTTGCCGAAAACGGAAAAATGATAGTAAATACGCAGGAAATGAATCCAATGCCCGTAATTACGGGTAACGCCGAATATCCAAAGGATATTCAAAACAAAATTTCGCAAAAAGCGGATGCAAAATTTGTTGACGCTTTGAAATATGCGCGGGAAGCGGGTAACGTTAAGGCGGTAAACGTGGTTCTTATCGGAGTTATGGCAAAATCCACGGATATTCCTTACGAAAACTGGATTGAAACGATAAAAACCACCGTTCCTGAAAAATTCCTTGAAGTAAATCTTAAAGCGTTCGACTTGGGATATAATTTATAATTCGGGCAATATGTCCTTCTTTTCTGAATGTAACGGTAGAGGTAGCCGATTCCGAATTGAATGACGGTGGCACTCCGTTTATTTAAAGATAATACAATTAAAGAAAGCAGGTTGAAAAATGAATTACGCTCTTTCGGATAACATAAAAGATATGAAACCCTCCGCAATAAGAGAAATATTCAAAAGTTTGGGAACTCCCGGAGCAATATCCTTTGCGGCGGGCAACCCGTCGCCGGAATCTTTTCCGGTTGAAGATATAAGAAGAATTTCCGATAAAATACTTGCCCAAAATGCGTCGGCGTCATTGCAATACGGCACAACCGAAGGTTATATGCCTTTGCGGGAAGCTGTGGCAAAAAGAATTTCCGAAAAATTCGACTGCGTTAAAGACGGAGATATGACAATTATTACCTCCGGAGGTCAGCAGGGAATAGAGCTGTTTTGCAAAGCGTTGTGCAACAGAGGCGACGAGGTTATTTGCGAAAATCCAAGCTTTATCGGCGCGCTTAATTCTTTCCGTTCAATAGGCGCGGTTCCGGTGGGCGTTCCGCTTGATTCCGACGGAATTAATATTGAAAAGCTTGAAGAAGCTTTAAAAACGCACAAAAAAGTTAAATTTATGTACCTTATCCCAACGTTCCAAAATCCTGCGGGAATTACAATGAGTCTTGAAAAAAGAAAAGCCGTATATTCGCTTGCAAAAAAATACGGCGTTCTCATACTTGAGGATAATCCGTACGGCGAACTTCGCTTTGCGGGAAAAGACGTGCCCACCTTAAAAAGTATGGATACGGACGGAATAGTTTTTTATTGCGGTTCTTTTTCGAAAATCCTTTCGGCGGGAATGAGAGTAGGCTTTGTTTGCGGCAACGAAACCGTCGTTCAAAAAATGGTTGTTGCAAAACAGGTTGAGGACGTTCATACAAACCAATTCTTTCAAATGATAGTTGCCGATTTTATGAAAGAATGCGATATGGATTCGCACATTGCGAAAATTCGTGCGCTTTACAGACATAAGGCGGAATGTATGATAGCCGCATTGGAAAAATATATGCCCAAAGAGGTTAATTTTACAAGACCGGAGGGCGGACTGTTTTTGTGGTGCACGCTTCCCAAAGGAGTGCAACTTGCCGATTTTATGAAAGAATCCATTGCCGAAAAGGTGTTTGTTGTAACGGGAAAAGCCTTTAATTGCGACGAAAACGCCGATTCCGATTCTTTCAGACTTAACTATTCCATGCCGTCCGACGATGAAATAGAAAAGGGTATAAAAATTTTGGGAGATATAATAAGAAAACTTATGAAACAATAAGGCTTTTAAAAACAAAAAAGGCTGTACGGTTAAAAACGACGTTTTGGGTAACGTCGTTTTTTTGTTGTCTTTTAAAAGAAATGCACAAAAACTTTTTTCTATTTTATTGCTTTTAACTATTGAAATTTTTTTCATTGTGTGATATAATAGCAATATACGGAGAATAGTTTT
>CAZJCI010000237.1:0-2817 GCA_964544455.1 uncultured Oscillospiraceae bacterium | reverse complement strand
TTGCCGGAGGTTTTGATGTGCTGATTGAGGTCGTAATCGGTTCTGTCCGCAACGCCCCAAAGTTCGCCCCAACCGAACGGGAAAAGGAATTCGAAATCGGTTGTCGCCTTGGAATAAAAACAAAGTTCTTCCGGGTCGTGGTCGCGCAAACGCAAATTTCCCTCTTTCATATTAAGGTCAAGCAACCATTGCTTGCAAAAACCTCTCCAATATTCAAACCATTGAAGGTCGGTTCCGGGTTCGCAAAAGAATTCAAGCTCCATTTGTTCGAATTCTCTTGTTCTGAAAGTAAAGTTTCCGGGAGTAATTTCGTTTCGGAAGGATTTACCTATTTGGCATACGCCGAAAGGAATTTTTTTGCGAGAAGTTCTTTGAATGTTTTTAAAGTTTACAAAAATTCCCTGTGCGGTTTCGGGTCTTAAATAAAGAGTGGAGCTTTTATCTTCCGTTACGCCCTGAAAAGTTTTAAACATAAGGTTAAATTTACGAATATCCGTAAAATCGTTTGAACCGCAGTCCGGGCAAACAATGTTGTGTTCTTTTATATATGTCATCATTTGTTCGTCGGACATACCGGCGGGATTGTCGGAAAGATTGTTGGCGGCAACATATTCTTCAATAAGCTTATCGGCTCTGTGACGAGTTTTGCACTTTTTGCAGTCCATAAGCGGGTCGGAAAATCCGCCCAAATGCCCGGAAGCAACCCACGTTTCGGGATTCATAATAATTGCGCTGTCCAAACCTACGTTATATTTTGATTCCTGAACAAATTTTTTCCACCAAGCTTTTTTTACGTTGTTTTTAAGCTCAACGCCCAAAGGACCGTAGTCCCAGGTGTTTGCAAGACCGCCGTAAATTTCGCTGCCCGAATAGACAAAGCCTCTGCCTTTGCAGTAAGCCACAATTTTTTCCATTGTCTTTTCGGAATTTTGCATTTTATATCATCCTTTTCAAATTATTTTTTGCGAAATATTTTTTAAATTATTCCTTAGATTATATGATAACACATAATTTCGCATTTTTCAAGTGTTTTTGCAAGATTTATTGCAAAAATTGTTAATTTTCGTTTAATTCGGCTTTCGGAACAATAACAAGAGCTTCCCGTCCCAAGGAGCAATAGGCGTTTTGAACGTCTTTTTTGGAATATGCGGCGCATTTTTTTTGCCATGGGTCGTTAAAATAATAATATTTTTCGTCATAACCCACAAGCAACAGGCAATGAAAAGGCATAATCCACGTGTGATAATCGTCCGTACCCTCAATTTGCCAGGTAATGTGCGAATACGGTTTTTTCATATCTATTGTCGCCCAAAAAACAACGGGAATTCCGTTATCCGTAAATTCCGAACACAAAGTTGAAATTGAAACGTCTTTAAGAACAACGGCTTCAAGGTTTTCAAGTTCCATTTTATCCACGGCTTTTTTTATAACTTCGGGATAACACCCCCACCCCCCGGAAGTCCTCGGGTCGCCCGGAAATTGTTCGGCGGGGTTGCAAGCATACCACTGTCCGTTTTGATAATACGGAGCCGTGCCCATATCCAAATATTCCGAAATAAAATTGTCGGTGTCAATTTCAACCCCCATATATTGCAACGCCATAACCGCCGAAACGCTTTCGCAACCGTTGGGATAATCAATTCTTTGATATATATACGGAACGTCCAAAATCACGCCGTCGCTTTTTGATTTTCCCTCGGAAACCGTATCAATAATTTCGGTTTTGTCGGCATCGACGGAAAAATCATCGAAATTGCAAGAACTGTTAAATTCAAAAGAACCGTTAATTTCAACTTTTTCATCACTTTTTGCGTTTCCATTTTTTTCCGTATTCTCCGCCAAACCGTCGGACGTCAAAAAAACTTGCTTTAACGATTCTTGCGGTAAAAAAACGGTTGCGGGAAGCGCAAAAGGCAACAGCAAAGCCATAACTGCCAAAACCGAAATTTTAATTATACGCTGATGTTTAAAAACAAAAATCGGCTTTTCCCCCTTTGCAAAAAATATACATATATTTATTATATCACAAAATTGTTAATAATGCAACACGCATATTTCTTCGTATAATATAACCGCTCAAGCATTGCAACGTCAATTCAAAAAATTTGCCCGCGAAAAAGAAATTCAACGCAAAATCGCACATTGTTTACAATCAATTAACTATATATAACTGTGGCTATTTTAAAGAAAATATGCTATATTATTTTATATATTACGGAAACTATTAATTTACGGATTTTATAGAAGTGCTGTAAAGCGCAGTATTTAACAATGAAAACGATTCAACCGCAGATTATTTAAAGACGCTTGCCAAAGAAATTAAGCATTCAAAGAAAAGCGAATCAAAAACAAACATAAATCTAAGCCCATGGTACTCTTTTGTTCGGAAGTTTACCCCAATTGCTGTCTTCGGTATTCCGATAATTATTATCGTTGTTGCCATTGTCAAGGTTAAAAAATCAAAGAAAAATCCCAACAATGAAAATAGCAACTACAATGATAATAATAATGACAATGCGGAGTAAAAATATATAAAACGGAATTGTTTTAATAATTTTTTGGCAACGGTCTTAAATGTTGTTTTCTTTTGTAACGGTTGAAGCTAAAAGAATAAAGTTAATTTATAATTTTTTACATTCGCTTGCTGTAATGTTCGGTAATTCCCATATTTTTCTTTACATAACCTCCCCGAATTTACACAAAATAGAACCGTAACCAAAGAAAACAAAGGAGATTTATATATGAAAGCTACCGGAATTGTCAGAAGAATAGACTCTCGTGTTATAATGAGGACAAGGTCAAAAGCCTTGAAAATAC
>CAZJCI010000236.1:0-2827 GCA_964544455.1 uncultured Oscillospiraceae bacterium | reverse complement strand
TTTCCCATACTAAATCCCACTTTCCGTTTACTGTGGAATTTACTTTGGGAATTCAATCTTTTGCCAAAATGACTTGAAAAATTCCGTTTTTTGAGTTATAATATACAAAATAAAAAAGAAAAGGACTGAAATAATATGAATGAATACGCTTTTAAACTCAACAGTGATGTGGAATTATGCGAAGTCGCGCAAATTTCGTGCAATAATTGGAATTATCGGTATATTCCAAAAACAACTGCGCAACTGACATATAAATCCGATGTCGGAATTGTTATAAAATTTATCTGTTACGAAAATAATCCGTTTACCCGCTATACCGAAAATTACGATCCGGTATATACGGACAGCTGTATGGAAGCCTTTATCAATCTTTTCCCAAACAAAAGCAAAGATTACATAAATATTGAAGTTAATTCAAACGGTGCATATATTTTCAGTTTCGGTCCCGGCAGGGGAATTTGTCGCACTCATTTTGAACCGAGGTTTGGAATTTCTCCCAATGTTAAAATCACAAAAACGGACAACTCTTGGATTGCCGATATTATCATCGGAAACAACGCCATAGAAGCGGTTTACGGAAAATTCAAAATAAACTCCGGGCACTCGTTCACGGGGAATTTTTATAAATGCGCCGAAGACGGCGACAATCCGCATTTTCTTTCATGGAATAAAATAACTTTGCCAAAGCCCGATTTTCATTGTCCGTCATTTTTCGGAAAAATTACTGTTCTTTAAGTTATTAAAGTACTCGGAGACAATTTCTCTTTCATCAAAACGATATTTTATCCCATTAATTTCTTCATACAGTTGCGCCCCTTTTCCTGCAAGTAGAACGGTATCGCCCTTTTCGGCAACGGAAAGAGCATAAAAAATCGCTTTTTTCCGTTGCGGAACAACAATATAATTACTTTTTCCGCCATCCATTCCGCACAGTATATCAGATATTATTTCGTTGAGATTCTCAGTTCTTGGGTTATCGCTCGTAATAACCGAAAAATCCGAAAATTCGGCAGCGGCTTTTCCCATACCGTAACGCCGCAACTTTGAACGGTCTCCGCCGGCTCCGAACAAAACTATAATTTTTCCGCAACATTCTTTTTTCAAAGCCTTGAGAATATTCTCAAGACTTTCTTTATTGTGCGCATAATCAATTATCACGTTTATTCCGTAATCGTTTTCAACTCTTTCGCAACGCCCCAACACAGTGGTTTTAAAAAGTCCCGTAGATATATTTTCATATGTAATCCCATTAAGCGTTGCGCATGCCACAGCGCACAGCGCATTTGAAACATTAAAATCTCCGGGAATCGTAATTTTATATTTTTTTCCGTTTACTTCAAATTTTGTTCCGTATGCTCCCGTTTCTTCAATCCTGCATTTATAATCCACGCTTTTGTCGTTTGCGGATACCGTGAAATACGGAACCGAGTTCTTTTTGCAAATATCTTTAAAATACTCGCTTTCCGCGTCGTCGGCATTAATTATCGCTTTTTTGCACGAATCAAAAAGCGTCCCTTTCCATGCTCTGTATTCATCGTAATCTTTGTGTTCGCCCGTACAAATATGGTCGCAAAAAAGATTGGTAAAAATCGCAAAATCAAAAATTGTGCCGTATGTTCTGTAATGCTTTAACCCCTGAGACGTTACCTCGCATATTAAATATTCAACTCCGCAATTCGCCATTTCAAAAACGGCTTTATAAAACTGCAAACTTCCGGGCGTTGAATTGCTCGTTTCAATCCGTTTTCCGTCATAAATAATTCCGTTTGTGCCTATGATACCGCATTTTTTTCCGGCACATTCCAAAATTTTGGCAAGCATATATGTCACGGTTGTTTTTCCCTTGGTTCCCGTAATTGCAATTTTCGTCAATCGTCCGTCGGGAAAACCGTAATAAATTTGAGCAAACTTTGCAAGTAATTTTCTGGAATTATCCGTAATTATAACGTTAACTCCAATCGGTATTTCAACATTTTCGGGAATATATTCCGCAACAAAGTTTGAAATTCCGTATGATATAAGCTTTGCAATATCGTTATGCGTATTATAATTTAAACCTTTAATGCATACAAAAAGTTGCAATTTGTTTTTATTTTTTAACGCTGTACGCGAATCGGTTTCAATATTTTCAATTTCACAGTCGGTAAAATTCAACGGTATTTTCGCAGTTGTAAGCTTCAAATATTCGGAAAGCTTCATACGTTTTTCCTCCCGTAACCGAAATCCGCAAAGTACCTTTCTTCCAACATTACCTTTCCTTCAAAAACAGTTCTGGATGGCGCCGTCATATGAAGATGCCCCACATCGTCCCAACGAACATTGGTTTTTCCTCCGTTTTGAAAAACCGTTGCTTCACGTTCGCAGTTATCCAAAAGAACACCTGCGCAAAGACAGGCGCAACACCCGGTGGCGCAAGCGTTGGTTTCGCCGGTACCTCTTTCCCAAGTTCGCAAACGTATTGTATTTCTTGAATTAAATTTGCAAAACTCCACATTTGCGCGTTGAGGAAAAAGGGAAATTTTTTCCGCTTCCGCACCGTACTTTGCCAAATCAAGCGTATCGACATCTTCGCAAAAAAGTATTAGATGCGGATTTCCAAGAGACAACGCGGTTGCCGTAAACGTTCGACGGCAAATTGTTAATTCTTCACCGATAAATCTTTCTTTGGCAAAATCAACGGGTATTTTTTTGCAATCGAAAATCGGCACGCCTATGTCTGCACTTATATTTATAACATTTTTATTTTGCAAGCAAAGACAGACTCGTTTTATCCCTCCGATTGTTTCAAATTCGAATTCGGTTTTATCAATAAGTCCCTTATCGTATA
>CAZJCI010000235.1:0-2870 GCA_964544455.1 uncultured Oscillospiraceae bacterium | reverse complement strand
AAACGGTCGCTTCTCTTTTCGGCATATCCGAAAATAAAATATGCGTTACACACGGAAAGAAAAACAATTAAAATAATAGCTGTTAAGGCAAATGGGGGATTATTATGGCTTTAAAAAATAAAAAATTCAAATTGAAATTTCACACAAGATCCATAATTGCAGGGGCGTTTGTGTTGTTGATATGCGCCGCCGCATACGTTGACCATACTATCGGAAAAAAACAATCCGGCGGTGATTATTTATATACCGCAAACAGCGATATTGCGAGCGACAACAAAAACGAAATGAAAATTTTGGGCGAAGCCGCTTTTGTGGATAGCAATGAGCAAATTGAAGAATCTTTAAGCGCATCTTCGGAGGTAGCGGAATACGATACATATTTTTCCGTAATGCAGATTGACAGGCAACGTTCAAGAGATGAGGCATACGAAATACTTCAAAATGTAATCGACAGCGCAGATTCAATGCCAGATGTAAAAGAACAAGCGTATGCCGAGATGATGGAGATGGCAAACAATATTACCGTTGAATCGAATATATGCTCAATGGTAAAAGCAAAAGGTTTTGAAGATTGTATAACGGTTATAAACGGCGATAACATCAACGTAATTGTAAAAACAAACGGTTTGCTTACAAACGAGGTAGCGCAGATTAAAGAAATTGCCGTAAATGAATCCGGATTTTCACCTGAAAATATAAGAATTGTTGAAAAAGGATATTAAGTTAACACTTTTGGCGGAAGCGTTTTTTGCGCTTCCGCTTTTTAAATATGACTAAAATGTAAATATTCAGGCATATTCGGATTTATTTTAAATACCCTCTTGAAAAATGGAAAAAGAGATAGTATAATAATTATGGATTGAAAATACAGTGAAATAACATAAGAAAACCTAAAAGTGGTGAATTGTGGTGCGCAAATACTGCTTGTAATAATAATTAATTAACGGAGGAGGGTAAAAATGCTTGTCGGTAGCTATACAAATACGATGGACGCCAAAGGCAGAGTGTTTTTGCCCGCAAAATTCAGATCATATCTGGGAGAACAAATTGTCATTGTTAAAGGCGCAGGCGGTTGCCTTGTTATATATACTGAGGAAAAATATACCGAATATGTTGAAAGACTCCGCCAAAGCGGTGAAACAAAAGTGAAAAAATATTTGAGATACCTCAGCCTTTCGGCAATGAGTGTAGAGCCGGACGCGCAAGGAAGAATACTTATTTCAAGCGAATTGCGCGAATACGCCGCGCTTTCCAAAGATGTTCTTTTTGTCGGTATGTATGATACCGTTGAAATATGGAATGAAGAAAACGCAAAAAAATCCGTGACTGATGAAAGTTCGGACACGATAGACGATTATCTTATTAATAACGGATTTTGAATTAAGCGTATAATCGAATAATCTTGAAAGAGAATTGAAAAATGGCAAATATGGAATTTAATCATTATTCGGTAATGCTGAATGAAACCGTTGACGGACTTGCAATAATACCGGACGGAATTTATGTTGATTGTACTTTGGGCGGCGGCGGTCATTCGGAAGAGATTTTAAAAAGATTGTGTTCAATGGGCGGAAAAGGAAAACTTATAAGCATAGACAGAGATCCGGAAGCTGTTGCCGCAGCAGGAAAAAGACTTTCAAAGTATGGCGAACGGAGCATTATATGTAAAGGTAATTTTTGCGATGCTCCAACCATACTCGATAGTTTGCAAATAAGTAAAATTAACGGCGTAACAGCTGATTTGGGGGTTAGCTCAAGACAACTTGACGAAAGTTCAAGAGGTTTCAGTTATATGCACGATGCGCCGTTGGATATGCGAATGTCTATGGGAGAGGGAATATCCGCTTATGATATTGTAAACGATTATTCTGAAGAAGAACTCAAAAAAATAATATATAATTACGGTGAAGAAAAATTTTCGTCAAGAATTGCCTCTTTTATAGTCGAAGTAAGAAAAAGAAAACCTATAGAAAGTACTTGTGAGCTTTCCGAAATTATAAAAAACGCGATTCCCGCAAAATTCAGGACTGAAGGTCCGCATCCGGCAAAGCGAACGTTTCAGGCGATAAGAATTGAAGTAAACGGCGAACTTGACGTTATAGATAAAGTAATAAACGGATTGTTTCCTTATCTTGAAAGCGGAGGAAGAATGTCTTTTATAAGCTTTCATTCGTTGGAAGACAGAATAATAAAGCATACGTTTCAATCTTATACGGAAGGGTGTACTTGCCCAAAAGATTTTCCCGTATGCGTTTGCGGGAAAAAGCCTGTTGCCAAGATTATTACAAAAAAACCTATTCTTCCGTCGGGAAAAGAACTTGATGAAAACCCAAGATCAAGAAGTGCAAAATTAAGAATTTTGGAAAAGTTATAATAATTTTATTTAAAAAGCGAGGATGGAAAAATGAACGGCGGTTATGCGGAAAATAATTACCTAAACGTAAAAAGAGCAAAATATGTAGGTGCGTCGGTTGCAAAACCGTTGCCGCATAGCGTTGTGAAAACTCCGACAAATAATAATGCGAATACGCAAATTCCAAAAACAAAAACTGTCGGTAAATACGGCGGAATTAACGAAAAGTATAGAATAGCGTCAACAAAAACCAAAGTTACGGGTGTGGCAAAACCCATATCCACCGACACAGTTGTAAAGCCGAAAGGTTTTGTATACGTGGAGCATAGCGGTTTTGTGGGGACTTTTAAGGATGCTTTTTGCACCAAAAGATTGAAAAGCACAGAAAAAAGTTGCTTTGACAAAATAGTTACAATACTTGTTTTTGCGGTGTTGATGTTTTTTGTTGCCGGTAGCTATTGCGAATATAACGATGCATTTAACGAAGTAAAACAATTGAAGTCGCAAATAGCGCAAA
>CAZJCI010000234.1:0-2925 GCA_964544455.1 uncultured Oscillospiraceae bacterium | reverse complement strand
GATTGACCCGGGAGTTTTAAAAGGAAACATTAAGTTTAACAACGTTTCTTTTGCATATTCGGAAGAAAACGAAAGCGTTTTGAGTAACGTTAACATTGAGATTAAAGCAGGTCAAAGCGTTGCGCTTGTAGGTCCTTCGGGCGGCGGAAAAACCACGATTTGCAATTTGATTCCGAGGTTTTATGAAGTTGACGGCGGCTGCGTTACGATTGACGGAATTAACGTGAACGATATGCAAAAAAAACGTTTGCGTGAAAATATCGGAATTGTTCAGCAAGACGTATATTTGTTTTCCGGCACGGTTTTGGAAAATATTTTATACGGAAAACCCGGAGCTTCTCGCATGGACGCGGAAAATGCGGCAAAAATGGCGGGAGCTCACGAATTTATTATGTCGTTGCCGGACGGTTACGACACTTATGTTGGAGAAAGAGGCGTTAAGCTTTCCGGCGGTCAAAAACAACGTATAAGCATTGCGAGAGTTTTTCTTAAAAACCCGCCGATACTCATTTTGGATGAGGCAACAAGTGCGCTTGACAACGAAAGTGAAAGAATTGTGCAAGCTTCGCTTGCAAAGCTTTCGGAGGGAAGGACTGTTTTGACAATTGCGCATAGGCTGTCTACGGTGAAAAATTCCGATATTATTTTGGTTCTGACGGAAGACGGTATTGTGGAGCAGGGAAGTCATAAAGAACTTATTGAAAAAAAAGGCATTTATTACGGTTTATATAACGCTTAAAGCTTACAGAGGTAAAAATGGCATCTGAAAAATTAATTATTAAAGGCGCAAGGGTTCATAATTTAAAAAATGTGGACGTGACAATTCCACGGGATAAATTTGTGGTTTTTACGGGACTTTCGGGTTCGGGAAAATCGTCGCTTGCTTTCGATACAATATTTGCGGAGGGGCACAGGCGTTTTGTTGAATCGCTTTCTTCCTATGCAAGAATGTTTTTGGGGCAAATGGATAAGCCCGATTTGGATCTTATTGAGGGGCTTTCGCCCGCAATTTCCATTAACCAAAAAACCACTTCGGGAAATCCTCGTTCGACGGTTGGCACAGTGACGGAAATATACGACTATTTAAGGTTGCTTTTTGCAAGAATAGGCGTTCCGCACTGCCCGGTGTGCGGCAAGATAATTACGCCGCAAACGATTGATCAGATAATAGATAAAATTATGTGTCTTGAAAAAGGTACCAAATTTATGATATTATCGCCTGTTGTAAACGGAAAAAAAGGTATGCACGAAAAAGTTTTTTCCGACGCGCAAAAAAACGGATTTGCAAGAGTCAGAGTGGACGGCGATGTTTTTTCGCTTGACGATGAAATTAAGCTTGATAAAAACAAAAAGCATTATATTGAAATTATTGTTGACCGTCTTGTTATGAAAGACGGCATAGAAACAAGATTAACGGATTCGGTGGAATATGCCGCCAAACTTTCCGATGGGCACGTCACCGTGGCTCTTGCAGAGCCGCCCGAGGGAGTTGCGCCGGAAAGAAAATTTTCAATGAACTATGCTTGCGATGAACACGGCGTCAGTCTGGGGGAACTTGCTCCGAGAATGTTTTCTTTTAACAGTCCGTTCGGCGCATGCCCGCAATGCGACGGTTTGGGAGAAAACAAGGTTTTGTCGATTAAAAAACTGTTTCCTGATTTTTCGCTTTCGTTAAGCAAAGGCGCGTGCGTTTGCAACGGTTTTAAAACGATTAAAGATTCAAATTGGAGCGGAAACAAAATTAACGTTTTTTTGGAGCCTTACGGGTGTACGATTGACACGCCGCTTTGCGATATGTCCGAAAAAGCAAGAAACGTTCTTTTTTACGGAACGCCCGATAAAAAAAAGTTCGGAATGTCGTTTGAAGGATATAATTATAATGTCGGATTTTCCGGGATTATCAATGAGATTGAGCGGCGATATAAAATGTCTGCCAATTCTCCGGAAATGCGAGAATATTATGAAACGTTTATGGAAATCATTCCGTGCGAGGCTTGCGGCGGCAAACGTTTGAAAAATGAAGCTCTTTCGGTTACGGTGGACGGAAAAAATATTGCCGAGGTTTGCGATATGCCTATTACTGCCGCGCTTGAGTTCTTTGAAAATTTGAAGTTGGGAGAAAAAGAAGCGGCAATTGCAAAAGAAATATTAAAGGAAATTCGGGTACGTCTTGGTTTTTTAAGCAACGTGGGACTTGAATATTTAACGCTTTCACGAAAATCGGCAACATTATCGGGCGGAGAAAGTCAGCGAATTCGTCTTGCAACGCAAATAGGTTCTTCGCTTGTGGGAGTGCTTTATATTCTTGACGAGCCAAGCATAGGATTGCACCAACGAGATAATCACAAGCTTATTGAAACGCTGAAAAAACTGCGAGACATCGGAAATACGCTTATTGTTGTAGAACACGACGAAGAAACAATTTTGGAAGCGGATTATGTTGTGGATATAGGTCCCGGCGCGGGAATTAACGGCGGTAATGTTGTGTTTTGCGGAACCGTTGACAAATTGCTGAAATGCAAAGATTCAATTACGGGAGATTATCTTTCCGGCAGAAAAAAAATTTCCGTTCCGGAAAAACGCCGAACAGGAAACGGAAAAGTTTTAAAAGTTATCGGCGCGGCGGAAAACAACTTGAAAAACATTGACGTGGAATTTCCGTTGGGAGAATTTATATGCGTGACGGGAGTTTCGGGTTCGGGCAAAAGCTCTCTTGTGAACGGCGTGTTGCTTTCGGTGCTTTCAAAAAAACTGAACCGTGCTAATTCGATTGCGGGAAAACACGTTGAAATATTGGGAGTGGAAAATCTTGACAAGGTTATTTCCATCGACCAATCTCCAATAGGAAGAACACCCCGTTCCAATCCCGCAACATATACCGGGGTGTTTACGGATATTCGGGCAATTTTTGCTTCCACCAACGAC
>CAZJCI010000233.1:0-2931 GCA_964544455.1 uncultured Oscillospiraceae bacterium | reverse complement strand
TGTATTGTTTGGAAGCGTTGCAGACGCCGTTTCGGTGACAAACGGCGGTGATATGATTTTATTAATAGTTTCATCGGTTATTATTCCTGCGGTAACGGAAGAAATCCTTTTGCGCGGAGTTGTTTTTACCGAATATGAAAAATCGGGTGTGGGCGCTCTGGGAGCGATACTTGGAAGTTCTTTCTTGTTTGCGTTTATTCATTTCGATTTTCAAAATTTTATTTCATATATTTTATCGGGAGTGATACTTGCAACGTCTTTGCATGTTACTCGTTCGTTGATTGCTCCGATACTGTTACATCTTCTTAATAATGCTACTTGCATTTTTGCCGATTCGTTTTTGCAAAAAATTTCAAAAGAAAGCGTAAGTTCGTTTTTTGTTTTATTTATGATTGGCGTTATATTTTTAATATCGTTGTTTTTGTTTTTTGAAAGCCTTGAATGGATTTACCTTTCAAAAGCTGACAAAATTATTAAAAGTTCGAATACGGCAAGCAATTTTGCAGCCAGCCGTCTTTTGCCGGTGAACGGTAATATTTTGCAGGTTCTTTATAAAGTCTTTACTGCGCCGACTTTTATTGCCGCAGTCATTATTTATGCTGTAAAAATTTTAATCGGATAAAATACTAACATTCAATATACAAGAGGAGGCGGGAAAAGTGAAAAAAAACGACAATCTTTCAGAAAGTCTTAGCGAATTGCTTGATAATATAAACAGCGAACTTGAAGTACAGAAAAAGATAAATAACGAAAAATTGTCTTTGCAAAACAAAGAAAAAAATGAAAACGAAAATGATTTGTCCACTAACAGTGAGCAAAGAGGAACGCGTATATTCGATAAAATAAACGTTTCGGAAAATCTTGCAAATAATATGCAAAATACGGAGAAAAACATTTTGGATAATGATTTCCGTGTAAATAATAACGAAAATTTCAATATACCGACTAACCGAAAAACTACCGATATTAAAAATATACAACCGACTGATTCAAGTTTAAAAAATGCAAGAGCGAATGCTGTTGACAAAATATGCGAAAAAGAAAACGAACATATGAAAAAAACAAAAAAAGTAAAAAAAGTAAAGAGTAAAAAATACAGCGTGGGCGGTAGTTTACTTAAATTTGTAATATATGTTGTATTTGTTGCCGCTGTTTCCGTGATAGCAGCAAAATATGTAATCGGTATCGGAAACGATATGTTTGCATTTGTAAAAGATACTTATGAAATTAAAGATACGGCTTATTCGACAACCGGTGATACGGATAATTCGTTGGATGTTTCCAAAATTAAAGTTTCAGGCAATAAGCTTACTTTTGTGTGTAAAATCAATAAAGCGGTTTCTGAAAGTGAAAAAAATTCACTTCAATCCGAAATCACACTTATTAATGCAGTCGATAATTCACTGCTTCACAGTTTCGGAAAATTTAATGATTATATTCTCGACGAAAAGAAAATATCTTTGGATCTTGCAAATACCAATATGACCGGCGGTAATTATGTTTTAAAGATTTCCGCACGTATGGAAAATTCGGTTGTACTTAATGCGGAAATTGCCGTTAGCAAAAAAAACGAAACCATAACCGTTCCCGAAAACGCAACAACACAAGAAGTTGCAAAAATATTAAAAAGCAACAGGATTATTGATTATCCGTTCGCCTTTAACCTTTATGCAAACTTTAAGAAAAATAAAACCGGTAGTGCGTACGGTAGCGGATATATAAGCGGTGTTTATGAAATTTCACCGGATACCAATTACGATGATCTTCTTGATTTGCTTTCCGAAAGGGCGTCAACCAGAAAAATAGTAAAGCTCACTTTCCCGGAAGGTTCTACGATTGATGAAATAATAGATATTCTTATAAAAGGCGGTATAAAAAACACACGCGAAGAATATATTGATGTAATTAACAACTATGATTTCGATTATGATTTTGTACGCCTTCTTGATGAATCCGAATTGAATGCCGAAAGGGTTTACAGACTCGAAGGATATCTGTTTCCCGACACATATGAATTCTATTCGGATGCTTCACCTGAAACAGTTATAAATAAATTTTTGGAAAACTTTAATTTGAAGTTTGATAAATCTTTTTATGATGAAGCCGAAAAACTCGGTATGACGGTTGATGAAATAATAACAATAGCTTCTCTTGTGGAAATGGAAGCCGGAAATGCAGAAGATAGGGACGATATTGCTTCTGTGTTCCATAACAGACTTAATTCCGTTAAAAACGGAAACACAATTAAATATGAGTATTTGCAATCCGACGCAACAACCGACTATGCCTCATATAACATTTCGTCAACTGTTTCGATTAACAAAAAAGGTACGGGCGGAAGTTTCAGTGTTGATTTTTCAAATTACAATTTAATCGACGGCAGTTATTACTTTAATTTTAATATAACAACCGAAAAAACTCGTTCGCTTGCGCTTTTGTACGTTGATAAATCAACAGACGTAAACGGTAATGCGCTATATAAGCTCGGTAATGTCAATGTGAGCAATACAGCTCGAACGAATTCAGAAAACGATCTTACACTTACAATTACCAAATCCGATATTAATAATTCAACCTTGAGGTGCGAATTTAAATTAAAACACAACTATTCGGCAGACGAATTAAAAAAATTCCCTCGCAAGCTTAATTTGTTCAGAACCGCATATAACACATATTTAACAAAAGGCATTACGCCAAGTGCAATATCCAATCCCGGCTACGATTCAATCACTTCGGCACTGTATCCGCATACAACCGGTTACTATTACTTTGTTGCAGATAAAACGGGTAAGTCGCATTTTTCTTCAACAAACGAAGAACATGAAGCGAAACAAAAAGAACTTGCAAATAATAATATGGCGGTGAACTGACAAAAAGAAACCCGACCGTAATTCAAACGCGGTCGGGCAAATTTTAACAAGAAAGGGTAAA
>CAZJCI010000232.1:0-2945 GCA_964544455.1 uncultured Oscillospiraceae bacterium | reverse complement strand
GAAGAATTTCAGTGGACAATATCCCAAGGAAATTACCAACGAAGCGCAAAAGCCCTGGCAAACGGCATAATCGAATTTTATAAAAATCAGGAAAAATACCTCGAATATTAATTAACTTCCCCCGAAAGGAATACCCCGATAATTTTATGAAAATGAAAAAAGAAACAAAAATAAAAAGATTCGCGGAAATTCTTGCCGAACTTTATCCCCAAGCAAACTGCTCTTTGGAATATGACGGCTCTCCATGGAAATTGCTTGTTTGCGCAAGACTTTCCGCTCAGTGTACCGACGAACGAGTAAATATCGTTGCAAAAGACCTTTTTCAAACCTTTCCCACACCGCAAGCAATGGCAAACGCCCCCGAGGAGCAAATTCAAGCCCTCATAAAGTCCTGCGGACTCTATAAAGGAAAAGCCAAAAGCATAAAAGAATCAAGCCGAATAATAGTCGAAAAATTCGGCGGCAACGTTCCAAATACTATGCAAGAACTCCTCTCGCTTCCGGGCGTCGGACGAAAAATAGCCAATCTCATTCTCGGCGACGTTTACGGCAAAGGCGGCATTGTTGCCGATACCCATTGTATGCGAATATCCTGCCGCTTGGGACTGTGCGAAAAAAAAGACCCCCTGCACGTCGAACGCACTCTTACCCCTCTTGTGCCAAAATCTCAACAGTCCGCACTGTGTCACAGATTGGTTTTGTTCGGACGGGAAATTTGCAAAGCGCAAAATCCCCAATGCTCGGATTGCCCTGCGAAAAAAGCAAAAATTTGCGATTTTACGCCGCAAAAATAGGAAAAATCACGGTTTTTAGAAAGCCGAAAGACGCGTTCACAAAATATTAACAATAAAATTCGGCATAAACTATTGACAAAAATCAAAAATAGTGGTAAAGTCATAATGTTAGCACTCAAGCCAAAAGAGTGCTAAAACAAAAATACGTTTTTTGTTTGTTTCTGTTTTTTGGTTTGAGGTGATGAAAATGGATTTGAATTTATCCGAAAGAAAAAAGCAGATACTGAAATCCATAATCGACGCTTATATAGATTCCGGCGAACCCGTCGGTTCAAAAAATCTTGCGGCATACGGAAATATTTCCCTTTCTCCGGCAACAATAAGAAACGAAATGAGCGAACTCGAAAGCTTGGGCTATCTCGATAAACCGCACACAAGCGCGGGAAGAGTCCCCTCGGCTCAGGGCTACAAATTCTATGTGGACCAGCTCGGCGCCGATTATCGGCTCGGAATGGAAGAGCTGGAGCTTTTGGAAGAGCTTACTCGTTTTAAAACCGGTCAAATCGAAAATATAATGGATAAAGCGGGAAAAATAATGTCCGGCGTAACCAAATATGCGGCGGTTTCAATCGCCACCCGAGATTTCGGAGCAACCGTAAAACGTTACGACGCAGTCTATATCGACAGCCGCAGTTTCCTGCTTGTAATGATTTTGGACGACGGCACCGCAAAAACCGCACAGCTTGCAAGCGATTATGCATTGCTCGAAGAAGATATATCCTGCATAAAAAGCATTCTGAACGCCAACCTTTGCAATATTCAGCTAAACAAGGTTTCCCTCGACGTAATAATGGCTCTCGAAGCAAGCTTTGGAAAACACGGAAATCTTGTGGCAAAAATTTTGCGAGTGGCATATTCGGCAACAGGCGGCGCAAGCGAAAGCGACGTAAAAATCGACGGTCTCACAAATTTGCTTTCCTATCCCGAATTTTCCAGCGTGGAAAAGGCACGGTCAATCGTGGAGCTTGCCGAAAAGAAAAAGGACGAAATAAAACGCCTTTTCGAAAACGCCGAATCAGTTCAAAACGGCGAACTCGCGCCGGTAATTCACGACGAAGACGGTATGAACATCTATTTCGGCGAAAGTTCGGAAAATTCCGCACTTGCGGACACAAGCCTTGTGTATTGCTCTTTCCCCGTGGGAAACTCAAACGCAGTCATAGGAATTTTGGGACCCCGAAGAATGGATTACAAAAAAGTGGTTGCAAGCCTAAAATATCTTGCAAAATCAATAGGCGGAGCGGAAGAAACGCCGCAACCCAAACTTGAACCGGGTTCGCATCCGCCGAATATCAAAAGCATTTAAACCAAGGAGGTCAAAATATGGACGAAAAAGAAAAACAAAATCAGGAAACAGCCGAACAAACTTCAACCCAAACGCCGCCCGAAGCGCAAGAACCGTCGGCAGAATCCGAAAACGAAAAAAAGAAAACCGCCAAAAAAAGCGATAGGGAAGCCAAAAAAGAAAAAAAGCTGCTTTCCGAAAAGGACGAAAAAATCGCCCAACTCGAAAAACAACTTTCGGAAGAGCACGAATCCCACCTGCGTATGATGGCGGAATACGATAATTTCCGCAAAAGAGCCGCAAAGGAAAAAGAAAGCATATATTCCGACGCACTTTGCGAAACCGCCGCAAGTCTGCTTCCGTTGCTTGATAACCTCGAACGAGCCCTTTGCGCCGAAACGGATAAGGAAAGCGGTATGTATAAAGGCGTGGAAATGATAATGAAACAATGCGTCGAAATATTCCAAAAGCTCGGAATATCCGAAATAGAAGCCCTCGGAAAAACGTTCGATCCCAATCTTCACAACGCCGTAATGCACGACGAAGACGAAACCAAAGGCGAACAGGAAATTTCCGAAGTGTTCCAAAAAGGCTACGCCCGAGGCGAAAAAGTCCTGCGTCATTCGGTTGTAAAGGTAAGCAACTGAAACAAAGCAAATTCGAATAATTTGCGTTATAAAGCAAAAAATCATTAAATAAACTATATTAAGAAAGAGAGATATTTATTATGGGAAAGATTATAGGTATTGACCTTGGCACAACAAACAGCTGCGTTGCCGTATTCGAAGGCGGCGAACCGCAGGTAATAGCAAATGCGGAAGGCGCAAGAACAACTCCTTCCATAGTCGGTTTTTCCAAAAACGGCG
>CAZJCI010000231.1:0-2977 GCA_964544455.1 uncultured Oscillospiraceae bacterium | reverse complement strand
GACTGCGATTTCCCAAATAATATTTAACCCCAGGAATAAACTCCGTCGGCGAATATTTCGATAAATCGTGCAACAGCCCACGCCAAAGAATCCCGCATTTTGCACAATGCTCAATCACTTTGTGCCTATGCTTGGTTATCGTTAAAAAATGCTCCCAAAAATTCATTTCAAATTCCTTTCAAATTCTATCACAAAAGCCATATTGAGCTACCGTCCCGTGAGAACTCTTTTTTTACGCTTTCAATATTTTCTTCTGTTTCATCTATTTCTTCTGTCACTTCTTTTTTTTCTTTTTCTTCTGTTTCTTCTTCGCTTGTTTCCGCCGCTTTTTTCTCGTTGCCCGCAAAATCCGCCGCATCTTTTGGCTGTTTGCGCAAAGATTCGCAATCCGCATAATACAAATTACTCAACAATTCAGTAACAGCGTCAGCGGCGTTTTTGCCGAATTCAAAAAAACTTTCGTCGTCCCATTCTTCAAAACCGTCTTCAATTTCAACCGACATATAAGGAAACTTCGCTTTTTCAAAACTGTCACAAATTTTTTTGTTTTTCTCAAAAAGAATAATACCGTCCGCACGTTTTTCAGCCGCAATTTTTTTGCAAGCTTCGATATTGTCGGCATTCAAAGGACCTCCAACCAAAAGCGGCAAATATCCGTGCTCCTCAAGAACTTCGCCAACGCCTCCGATAATATTCATAAATGCGTTTCCCGATATTTTAACATCAAAAGCAACTCCAATGTTTCCGGTTTTGCCAAGCTTCGGCAATTTTTCGAAATATCCCAATTTTTCGGCGGCAACAATCACTTTTCTTTTGGTTTCGTCGCTTATTCGCATATCGTTTTTTCCGGAAAGTATAAAAGAAACGCAGGTCTGACTTACTCCCGCCGCCTTTGCAATATCCGTCATAGTCGGTTTGTTTCGCATTTTTCGGAACATCCTTTCAAAACAGAGATTTTGTCCAAGCCCACATAGTCGTAAAAAACAACAAATACAGTATAGCACAAATTCAACCGCTTGTCAACAACAAAACATCAAAACTCTTTATGTTGTTTGTTTTTGCGGTTATTACCATTATATCACATTGGTTTGCTATTTCTCTTTTTATTTGTCACCTATCTATTCATTTTCATTAATTTATACTTTTACTTTTAAAATAATAAATAGTTATTTCTTCACTTTTCATTAAAAGATTAACTGCAAATCAAATAATAATCATCAAAATTTCACATTTGCAAAATATAATATCAACAGCATAGTTAAGGGAGGGAGGTGAAATTATGCACTTAAGGCACGAATATAAGCACCGTATTAATTTTTCCGATATGTTATGTTTGGACGCAAAGCTCAAAACCATTTGCAAATATGATTCTCACAGCGAACCCGACGGAACCTATTTTATTAAAAGCCTTTATTTCGATAATTATAATGATAAGGCACTCCGCGAAAAGCTGGACGGGCTTAACTACCGTGAAAAATTCAGAATAAGATTTTACGGAACAGATACATCATACATACGTCTGGAAAAAAAGAGCAAAATCAACGGTCTTTGCAACAAAGTCAGCTCCCCCATTACGGCAAATCAATGTATGAAAATATTAAACGCAGACACACGCTTTTTGCTTAGCAACAATAATAATCTTTTTCACGAACTTTATGCAAAAATGCAATTTCAATTACTCAGACCGAAACAAATTGTTGCATACAGAAGAAAATGCTTTGTTTATCCTCTCGGAAACGTTCGCGTAACGCTTGATTACAATATTTCCGGCAGCAATAAAGTATACGATTTTTTAAGTCCGAATCTCTTTTTTCCACACACATTTAACACGGCAATACTTGAAGTAAAATGGGATGAATATATTCCATCCGTCATATCCGACGCAATTCAAACACATTGCAGAAATTCATCGTCATTTTCAAAATACGCGGCAGTAAGAATATAATATAAATCCAATTCGGAAAGGAATAATAATTATGACATTCAGCGACGTTTTTAAATCAAGTTTTCTTTCAAACATTAATACGTTTTCCACCATAGACGTACTTCTTGCGTTAAGTCTTTCGTTTGTTCTCGGACTTTTTATTTTTATGATATACAAAAAAACATATTCCGGCGTTATGTATTCGGATTCATTCGGCGTTTCGCTCATTGCAATGGCAATGATTACAAGCCTTGTCATTATAGCCGTCACCTCCAACGTTGTTCTTTCGCTTGGAATGGTTGGCGCGCTCTCAATAGTTCGTTTCAGAACAGCCGTAAAAGAACCGATGGATATTGCCTTTTTGTTTTGGGCAATTGCCGTAGGAATAGTCCTCGGTGCGGGGCTTATTTCTCTTGCGGTTATAGGTTCGGTTATTATCGGTGTTATCATAGTAGTTTTCTCCGCAAGAAAAATCGGCGATACCCCATATATTCTTGTTGTTAATTGCGAAAACGGAAATTCGGAAAAAGAAATTGATTCGATTATAAAAGAAAATGCCAAAAAAAGTATTCTGAAAGCAAAAACCGTTTGCAAAAGCGGCACAGAGCTTACCTACGAAATCCGTATACGCAACGCCGACGCCGATTTCATCAACACCGTTTCCGAAGCAGACGGCGTTACAAACGCCTGCCTTGTAACATATAACGGCGAATATATGTCATAACGGTGACACGGTGATGCTATGATAAATTCAAAAAAAATAACAATTATAACCTTAACGCTGACGGTTATTGCAGTTGTTTTCACTCTTATCGCAACATTTTTCGTTAATAAGCAAAGCAATAATAAAACAGGAACAATTTATTACGGAGAAAATCACTCAATAACATATACGGAAAACGATTATCGCAACAGCTATTCGTCTTTCGGCGTCACAAAAATAACCTTAAAACAAACAACGGCTACAAGCACGTCCAAAGCGGTTACCGTTGACGACGGAAACGTAACAATCAACGGCGGCGGAATTTACGTCATCTCCGGCACACTTAACGA
>CAZJCI010000230.1:0-3018 GCA_964544455.1 uncultured Oscillospiraceae bacterium | reverse complement strand
AGTCTTTCGGTTTCGCCGGCTTCCTTTAAAACATATCCGGCAAAGAAAGCCATATATAAACCTCCTACAGTAAATTTCTTTTTGCATATAAGCTTTATTATTTCACGGCGGTTTTCCTCGTCAACCGCTGCATTTGCAAACATTGCTATGACATTTGAATGATAGCTTGCATGATTTGAAACAATGGAATCAACAAAAAGCTTCAGATTTTTGTTATAAAAAGATTTAATATAAGATTCTCTTGTTTTTATTGCGTCTTGCAGTTCGTCTTCTCCCAAAATTAAACGTATTTTGTTAATATGTCCAAGCATTGCAAGATAAAAACCGTTTATAACATTGTGAAATCCGCTTCCAATCGGTCGTTCAAGTGGGAAATCATAATTATCTCGTAGATTAGCGGGCCAATCAACAAGATTCCATTTTTCATTTACACCCTGTATCAAACCGTTTTCACACCTATATTTTGAAAAATAATTATAAACGTTCATTACAAACGGATACATTCTTTTCAAGAAATCAATATCCTGCGTAAAATTGTAAACGCTTAAAACCTGAAAAGGAAATTGCAACGAATAATCGGCTATTTCCTGCATAAGCGAAGACGGCGCAACAGCCATAAGTCCTTTGCATATAAAAGAAGATTCGCAATAATTTTCAAGAGCTTTTTTAATCATATCCGCATTGCCGGTTAAAATCATATGAGCAAGCCCCACCAAAGTAACATCGCCCATATATTGCCCTTTTTCACGTGTGGGACAATCCACAAAACACTCTTGAACTCCGTATTTCAAAGTGTCCGAACATAGCTTATATACTGCTTTAATTTTTTCGTTTGAACCGTTATATTTTTTAATCGGAATAAACGGATAGTGCCTTATGGTAAAAGCGATTGATTCATCAAAAATTTCCGAATTTTTAGGTAATGTAACTTCCACATACCGAAAAGCTTTATAATCAAACTGGCAAAGTTTATCGGATTCTTTACCTGAAAGAACAAATTTTTCAATATAATTGCAATTGCAACGCATTTTATATCTTACCGTTCCGTCTTCATTAAGCTCTTCACCGTATTTCAAGGTAATAACGTCGCCTTTTCTTCCGGTTGCGCAAAGCTTAAAATATCCAACGGCTTCAAACCCGAAATCTATAAAATATACGTTTGATGTTTTTCTTATAAATTTTGGTTTTACATCGTATATTTCCAATTGCTTTGTAGGTTGACGAAACATAACATAATCGCAATTTGTTTTAAAACGCGCATACTCCCATGACGTGTCGTCAAATTCCGGTAATTCAAATCCGCATTCGGAAGAACCTGAGTCATAAGCTTCGGCATATTGAGTTTCATAGCCGAACTTACCGCATTCGGAATATCCGGTATGGTAAGCGCATTTCCAAGTTTCGTCGGATTCCACAATTTTTGTACCGTTTACAAACAGTTCCAACGCCATGCCATGTCTTAAATCGCCGCTTACCCATACACGATTGATAAGTCCCTGATAATATGTATGAACGGCAATTGTATTTTCTCCATTTTTTAAATACTCCGAAACATCAATTTCGTTGTAATAATAATGAAAATTATAAGCAGGTGCCGGACCTTGAGTTACAAATTTTCCGTTAATATAAAGCTTATAATAATCGTCGGCGGAAATTCTCATAATTGCGTTTCTTATATCTTCGATTTTAACTTTTTTTCTGAAAAGAATATGCTTGTTTTTATATTTATCATCGTGTATAATTTCTTTTGAATCAATTTCCTTGTGAAAAATGTTAAGTATTTTTAAATTATAAAAATCGCAATTCGATATCCATTTTGCCGAAAAAGTATCCATATTATTCACTTCACAAAATTATTCGCATATTACAAAAGTGTTGTTTTCAAGTCCCACCGTTCTGCTTACAAGTCCTTCGTCGAACGCTTGATATATCGAATTTTTAAGTCCGTAAACTCCTAAATAATTCCCTCGTTTTCCAACAAAAAGATTTCCAACTATTGCGGGTACGGAAACAACTCTTTCAACACCGAAATTTGCAAGTCTGCAGTTCGAGTCCATAGTCATAACCACATTATCAAAAATAACAAAGTTTTCGCTGTAATTTGTTGTAAACCACCCCTGAATTACTGCGTCGCCTCTTGAAGGTCTTTGTGCGCCCCAGCCTTCTCCGCCGTGAATAAGAAGATTTCCCGAAATTTCAATATTCTTCATTATTCCTTTGTCTTCGGGCTGTTGATTGCAATATTCAATATTATATGTGCAATATTCAATAACATTGTTCGAATATCTTACATTTTCAATATTCACATATTGGTCGCGAGTCGAAAACCATTGATGCGTAACGCCTGCGTCGTAAATTTGATATATATGACAGTTTTCAACAACATAATCTTTTGCGCTTACATATATTTCAACCGCATTTCCGTATCTTGTGCCGTCTTGCGGTTTCTGTATCATACCGCCAATCCAACCAAGTTCGCAATTTTTAACGGTAAGACCGGTTGTGCCGTCGCCATATCCAATACCGTGCGCACCAACATATTTTATGCAAAGATTGTCAATCGTCACACCGTTTCCGTCACCGGTAACTCCGTGTTGCCCTTGCGCAATTTCGGTTGAAGAAAATCTTTGGTTCGGATCCGAAACGGAATATAAATACAATTTTTTATCGGTTGTGTTATGATACATTTGCAAATCGGCTGTAAGCGTCCCATTAAAATCTTTTATACCTATTATTTGCTTGTCCGTCCACGCTTCACCGTTGTTAAAAACAATGAGTCCTACGTCTTTCGAAAAAGCTTCTTTTGAAACATAAACGTTTGCCGTATCTGTTTTGTCCCAAAATGCAGATTCGGAATAATTTCTTAAAGAACCGTATAATTTTGGTTTTTCTCCGCTTCCGTACGCTGAATATGTTACGCCTTTTTGCGTTTTTAACTGACCTCTGAAAATATCTCCTCTGTTAAAGAAAACACCGTCTCCCTCCGAAAGTTTGGCAGTATTCACCTTTTCCAAAGTT
>CAZJCI010000229.1:0-3022 GCA_964544455.1 uncultured Oscillospiraceae bacterium | reverse complement strand
CCGAAATTTCGGAAAAATACGGTTACCATTTATCCGAATTCGAATCGAGAGATATTGCCGAAAGCATTTCGGAAACCGCCGATTTTTACGGTTTATTCATTAACGAAGAAATGATAACCGAATCCATAAGGGCGTGTTCCATTCTTCAATTCGATACGGAACGCTATAAGGGCGGCAATGTTGATTACAGTATGATTGAACAGATTTCCGTTTTAAAAGCGTTGATTCATGAAAAAATCGACGAATATGCTCCCGGAATAGACGGTGAAATTAAAAAGTTTTTGGGCTTTGAAAGATGCGAAGATTTCGACGCGGATTTGAAAAAAATACTTGATGAAATTGTTATTGACCTGTTGATTTTCAGAGAAGGCAACTTTGACGACAACACGGTTATAGAAGCGGCATATTTGTTTTTTGCCTCTCTTGACAGAAATTACGGCAACGAAATAGATGAATTTTTTGAATTTCGAGATAAAAAGCCGAAACCCGGAACAAGTCTTAAGGACACGGCGGATTTGCTTTTTGCAGTTTATGAAGATATGTGCGGCGGAGAGCTTGAGTAATACGGAGGAAAAAGTGAGCAATATTGAAAAGTATTACAACATAAATATTTCGGAACTTAACGGCGAAAATCTTTTTTATTCCGTTGTTTCCAAATGCCGTGAAAAATCGCTGTTTACTTCAAAAGAGCTTGAATATATTGATTTTGAGCTTAACCGTATGATTGAAGAAACGGCAAAACTATGCGGAAAAGGATATATAAAGGAAGAAAACGCAAAAATAATGCTGAAAAATATCTTTATGATTTTAAACAGCGTTTATTCGCTTTCGGAATTTTATGAAATTATTGCTTGCGTTAAGGAAAAAAGATTATGGGAAATGTGGCAACAAGGCGTTGCCAAAAGCATTTCTTTGTTTGACCGAACAAAGAAAAACTTTTATCATCTGGAACATTTTTATTATAAAAATCCCGATTTGCAAGCCGATTTTGCAATAAAATTAAAAAACGATTACGCCTTTACAAATATATATACGCACAGTTTTGAAAGAGCATTGTTCACAAAAGCATTTTTTGCCGTGAGCGAAAACGAAAGCTTTGCAAGTATGTATAAACGTTCCGAAATACTGTGTGTGGAATCCGCATTTTTAGAAAAAATGACATTTGAAGATTTAAAGCCCATAATCGAAGAAAGAGGATATTACCGCCCGGACGGAGGTATAAAATATACGGCACTTCTTACGGACGCAATTATGCTGTCATTGTGTTATGCCGCTTTTTGCAGATGCAATGGATTTTATCCTTATGAAAATTGCGCTCAAATTGTACTTTCGGAAATAATGAACGACAACGTAAGCGAACTTGAAGAAGCATTTAAGGCATATATACATATGGCGGCAACGAAATATGATGTTAAAATCATTGATAAAAACGAAAGTATGGGCGAAAATATTTTAAATGTGTATGCGTCAAGAGTATGTGATGAAAACATCGCCCTGCTTGCGCATTATCTTGCAAATAACGTTGCTGAAAAGCGAAAAAGCGAAAAAGGATTGAGAAATCTTATACATTTTTTAAAAAATTGAATATTCGTAACTAAAACTTCTTTTTGAGCATATAATTTAATGAATACAAAAGGAGGTTTTATTTTTATGCCGAAAATTTTTTTAAGTCCGTCAACTCAGGAATTTAATCAATATGTGGGAGAAGAAGGCGGGAACGAAAAGTATTATATGAATCTTATTGCCGACGCAATGGAACCTTATCTTTATGCTACCGGGATAGATTTTGTCCGTAATAACCCAAACGGAACGGTACGAGATTCGATTGCAAAATCGAATTCGGATAAATACGATTTGCACCTTGCGCTTCATTCCAACGCTTCACCCGAAAATATAGCGGGAACTTTGAGAGGAGCCGATTTTTATTATTACACAAGAAGTCTTGCCGGCAAAGAAGCCGCCGCAACTCTTGCGGATAATTTTCAAAATGTTTATCCGAATCCCGAAAAGGTAAAACTTATGCCGACAACCACTCTTGCCGAAGTTACGCAAACCGACGCCCCCGCCGTGTTGGTTGAACTTGCCTATCACGATAATATTGAAGACGCGGATTGGATAAGAAACAATATAGACAACATAGCAAGAAACCTTGTTCAAGGTTTAGCGGAACATTTCGGAATTTTATTTGTTACGCCAAACGAGGGATATGAATATACGTTGGGAATAGTTGTGACAGAGGACGGAAGATTGAATATTCGCGAAAAACCGACAACAAATTCAGCCGTTGTTACGCAAGCCCCAAAAGGAGCGGAATTACGTATTTACGGAAAAACCGGGAATTGGTATGTTGTGGAATATAACGGCGTTATGGGATTTGCTTTTGCACAATATGTTGCCGTAAAATAGGAATTCAAAAAATTGATGGATTTTATGTTGCGGTAAAACGTATATTGGCTGAAAAAAGCAGAAATACTTATTTACTTAATTAAAAAGCTTTGCAAAAAATGATATGCCTCAAAAAATCAGATATTTTTGGGGCATATCATTTTTATTTCAGTTTATATTGCATTTTTTATTGCAATATTCTGCAATTTATGATATAATTATAAAAAGAAAGGAGTCTGTTATGCTGAAAACCAATTTTAACAATCAAACCGTTTTTATTTCGCACGCTTCACAGGCGATAATTGCGTTGGATTCGCTTGGAAATCCGATTACCGACGCTGTATATTCAATTTTCGGAAATACAAGTAAAAATACAAAAGTTTTGGGAAACAGAGTTATAATTGCAAAAGATGAAAAAGCCGAAAAAATAATTCTTACCGTTTCAAAAGACAATGATTTTAACAATGTAATTCTAAACGTGGATAACGCTGTCGAAACCAACTCATCTTTCGATGAATCAAACATTATTCTTACATTCGGAATAATTTCCGACCCTCACGTTTCAGGTTCTTGGAACCAACAGCGCAGTGCCGAAAAATGGGTTCATTGCATAAAAGCAATGCAGGAAGCCGCCGGG
>CAZJCI010000228.1:0-3080 GCA_964544455.1 uncultured Oscillospiraceae bacterium | reverse complement strand
GACATAAAAATATGCACCTCCAAAAGTGTCTAACTTTTGGGGGGCATATCAAAACGACAGCTTTTTCCATATATTTTTATATTTTTGCGACAAGAGAATTTACAAACTGTTTTGCCGCACGTGCGGAGCGACCGCCTCTTTCCAATGCAAAACGTTCCGCCAAAATATCAAGTTCGGATTCTTGAATTTTTATGCCGCCGGCTTGCGCCAAGTGGTGAACGATGTCAAGATATGTTTCTTTGTTGGGCTTTTGGAATGTTATGTGTATTCCGAAGCGTTCCGAAAGAGAAATTATTTCTTGCATTGAATCGTTGCGGTGAACGTCGTCGCCGTCGCGATCCGAAAAATTTTCTTTTACAAGATGACGTCTGTTGCTTGTTGCGTAAATTACGACGTTTTGCGCAGTTGCGGAAACAGAGCCTTCCAAAATCGCTTTTAACGCGCTGTAATTATCGTCGTCTTTGGTAAAAGAAAGGTCGTCGATAAACAAAATGAACTTTAGGGGGTTACTGTTAAGCTCGTCCAAAACAGACGGAATTTCTCGGAGCTGGTCTTTGCGCACTTCCAAAATTCTTAACCCTTTTTCGTATAGTTCGTTTACAACCGCCTTTACGGTTGAAGATTTTCCCGTGCCCGCATCGCCGGTGAGCAAAATGTTTGCGGCAGGTTTTCCTTCCAAAAGCGCGACTGTGTTATCGACGATAATTTGCTGTTCTCTTTTATAATCTATGAGCGAATCGAGCTTTGTTGAATCGGGATTACGCACCGGAACTATGCAATTATCGGAATTTATATAGAACATATGATATTTTGCATATATACCGTAGCCGTAGATTCCTATGTTTTCGACTCGGTGTTTATAGTCGTGTGCAATATCGACCGATGTAACTTCGTAGGTTGGAAGAAAAGACATATCTTTGATTTTTTCCGTTAAATCCTGCGGCGTTAAATTTGCAAGCAACTGCAACGTTTCGAGTTCTTTTTCGACGCAATCGCACATTTCTTTGCTTGGAGTTTTCCCCTTGCCTATTGTAACTATATATCTGTTTTCGTCGTTATTTACAATATGGCGAATATATTTTGCAAGACTTGTATATTCGGTGTTATACAGTTTGAAAACAAATTCGGAATATTTTGAAATATCGTTTGCGGGATTATACTGATAATTATTGAATAAGGCAAGATATTCTCTTAATGCGGCGATTACCGAGTCGTCCAGCAATGCGCGAAAAATTGCAAGCGATTCCAATCGCTGTCCGAGGTATTTTAAATTATTTTCCGTCATATCAGTTCAATATCGCACCCGAAGCTCCGCTTGAAACAAGAGCGGCATAGCGTTTTAAATAGCCTGTAAGTTCTTTTGTTTTGGGTACAAATTCTTTCATACGTTTTTCTATTTCCGCATTATCTACTTTAAGTTCAAGCTTGTTTTCGGGAATATTTATGCTGATTATATCTCCCTCTTTAACGATACCTATCATACCGCCGCTTGCGGCTTCGGGGGAAACGTGACCTATGCACGCGCCGCGAGTTGCTCCGCTGAAACGTCCGTCGGTTATGAGCGCAACGCTGTTTCCGAGCCCCATTCCCATAATTGCCGATGTGGGGTTAAGCATTTCACGCATTCCCGGTCCGCCTTTCGGGCCTTCGTAGCGGATAACAACAACGTCGCCGGGGTTGATTTTGCCGGCGTTAATTGCCGCCTGAGCGTCTTCTTCACATTCGAAAACTCTTGCGGGACCTTCGTGCACGAGCATTTCGGGAAGTACTGCGGAACGTTTTACAACGCTTCCGTCGGGAGCAAGATTTCCTCGAAGTACTGCAATGCCGCCCGTTTCGCTGTATGGGTTTTCGATTGGTCTTATGACGTTTTGGTTAAGATTTACGCAACCTTTGATATTTTCGCCGACGGTTTTTCCGGTACACGTCATACATTCGGTGTTTAAAAGGTGTTTTTTGCTGAGTTCGTTCATAACGGCATAAACGCCGCCCGCTTCATCGAGTTCTTCCATATATGTACGTCCTGCGGGTGCAAGATGGCAAAGATTGGGTGTTTTTTCGCTTATTTTATTGGCAATGTCGAGATTTATTTCTATTCCGCATTCGTGTGCTATTGCGGGGAGGTGCAACATACTGTTTGTGGAACAGCCCAGAGCCATATCGACTGTCAGTGCATTGTTAAACGCTTCGGCAGTCATAATGTCCCTTGGGCAAATATTCTTTTTTACAAGCTCCATAATTTGCATTCCGGCAAGTTTTGCAAGTTCTATTCTTTGCGAATAGACAGCCGGAATCGTGCCGTTTCCTCGAAGCCCCATACCGAGAGCTTCCGTAAGGCAGTTCATTGAGTTTGCCGTATACATTCCGGAGCAAGAACCGCAAGTGGGGCAAGTTTTACATTCGTATTCGCAAAGCTTTTCTTCGGTAATTTTGCCTGCGTTAAACTGACCTACGGCTTCCGATATGGAAGAAAAACTTGTTTTGGCACCGTCGACATGCCCTGCAAGCATTGGTCCTCCGCTGACAAAAATTGTGGGAATATTTAATCTTGCAGCCGCCATAAGAAGTCCGGGGACGTTTTTATCGCAGTTGGGAACCATAACCAAAGCGTCGAATCCGTGAGCCATAGCCATAGCTTCCGTTGAATCCGCAATAAGGTCTCTGGTTACAAGGGAATATTTCATTCCGGTGTGTCCCATTGCTATGCCGTCGCATACCGCAATTGCGGGAAAAACAATGGGAGTGCCGCCTGCCATTGCAACACCGATTTTAACTGCGTCCACAATTTTATCTATATTCATATGACCGGGCACAATTTCGTTATATGAACTTACAATTCCGACCAAAGGACGGGAAATTTCCTCGTTGGTCAATCCAAGCGCATGATACAGCGCACGATGGGGCGCATTTTGAGTACCGTTTTTAAGTGCGTCGCTTTTCATTTTATATCCTTTCCGTGTTTATTGCACAACACATTTAAATTACAAAATGGGGAACGCATTTAACATTCCCCACAGAAAACAATTAGTTGTTAATGAGCTTATCTTCGCCGTTCCAGCTGTAAAGCTTTCTGATGTCTT
>CAZJCI010000227.1:0-3140 GCA_964544455.1 uncultured Oscillospiraceae bacterium | reverse complement strand
CGCAGTTGAGTTCCCCTAACGATTGAATCGTCCACAAAAAGCAAATTTTTATCTTTAATAAGTTCGTGAACGGGAATTTGCTTCATTTTTGCAACTTTGTTGCGTTCTCGCTGATTTGCGGG
The DNA here is from genome assembly GCA_964544455.1 of uncultured Oscillospiraceae bacterium. GTDB lineage: Bacteria > Bacillota > Clostridia > Oscillospirales > CAG-382 > SIG622. Next base: position 3,018 of record CAZJCI010000227.1, on the reverse strand, counting down.
CATAAAGCTTCGGGGCCACGTGGGGGTGTATTTAATAAACGGTCTTGCAAAATATTTTCCGCTTTTGTTGGCATAGCCGATTGCGTGCGGCGTGCCGGAATCGGGAACTCCGCCCACATAGTCCACGTCTTTAATCAAATCGGTTTGCATATCGTGTTCCGCCATAATTTCGCCGTTGCGATAGCGCATAACTTCAACGTTCACTCCCTCATAGGAAGACGTGGAATAGCCGTAATAGCTCCAAAGGAAGGAGCAAATTTTCATTTTTTTGCCGGGCTCTTGCAAAACCGTTACTTCGTCCGTCGAAACTTCCACAATTTCGCCCGGACCAAGCTCTCTTAAATCTTCATATCCCAATTTTTGATAGGCAAACGATTCAAACGAAACGCAAAAGCCGTCTCCCGTTTCGGATTTTCCCAAAGCGACGGGAAGTCTGCCAAGCTTATCTCTTGCGGCAATAAGGTTTCCGCCCTCTTTAAGAATTAAAATGGAAGCCGTGCCGTCGATTACGTTTTGCGCAAACTTAATTCCTTCCGCAAAACTGCTTTTTTGGTTAATCATTGCCGCCACAAGCTCCGTGCCGTTCACTTTTCCGCCCGTCATTGCGTCGAAATGACCGCCGCTGAACGAAAGATATTGATTGATTAAAGCTTCGGCGTTATTGATTCTGCCTATAACGCATATTGCGTATTCTCACAAACTCGAACGGATTAAAAGCGGTTGCGGGTCGGTATCGCTTATGCAACCGATTGCGCTTGTACCGCTCATTTCGTCGAAAATATCTTCAAACTTTGTTCGAAACGGGGAATTTTGAATGTTGTGAATTTCTCTTTGAAGTCCGATTTCCGAATTGTACGCCGCAAGCCCCGCACGGCGAGTTCCCAAATGCGAATGATAATCCGTACCGAAAAAAACGTCCGACATTACGTCTCTTTTTGCCACTGCTCCGAAAAAACCGCCCATAAATACTCCTTATAATAAAATTACGTAAAAACAGCTGATAACAATGCTTATTAAAAGTTTATTAAAATGTGACTGAATGTGAATTAAACGATAAAAAGCGAATTATTGAAAGCTGTTATATTTTTCCTGAATTGCCGAGTTCTTTTTTAAAACGTTTTCGGCGTTTTCGGCTCTTGCTCGGAGCAACTTTTCGGCAAGTTTTTTATCGTTTGTCGCAATAATTTGAGCCGCCAAATAAGCCGCGTTTGCCGCTCCGTCCACTGCGACCGTTGCAACGGGAATTCCCGACGGCATTTGAACTGTGGAAAGCAAAGCGTCCAAACCGCCGAACGCCGCGCTTTTTATGGGAATACCAATGACGGGAAGAATTGTGTTTGCCGCAAGCGCGCCCGCCAAATGAGCCGCCATACCTGCCGCGGCGATAATAACTCCAAACCCGTTTTCGGCGGCGTTTACGGCGAAATCTCTTGCTTCAACCGGGGTGCGGTGCGCCGAAAAAACGTGAACCTCATAAGGAATTCCAAAACTCTCCAAAACTTTTATGCCTTTTTCCACAACGGGCAAATCGCTGTCGCTGCCCATAACAATACCGACTTTAAGCATATTGTTTTCCTTTCTTATTTAAAAAATTCTTTATTAATTTTAAATTAACCTCAAAAAAGGCAGTCCTGCCCATAAAAAAACAGAACTGCCCAGACGGTCGGCGAAACCGGACGCTACACACAAAACGATAAAGCGGCAGTGCCGTTAAAGCGTCCGCTCCCCCATGGTGTTCCATGCTTCCGTCAGTCACAGACGCCGTATTTATTTAACACACGTATTATTATAACATAATTGAGATAATCTGTCAAGGGATAAAAATTAAAAACGGCGTTTTTAACGTTTTATCTTTTAATTTTTTATTTTACCTATTGACAATTTTAAAAGCTTGGATTAAAATAATGTCAATAATAAATACTATGCAACGTCGAACCGTTGCAAAACGAAAAGGAGTACATATAAAAATGAAAATAACACACGATTTACACATTCACACACATCTTTCGCTGTGCGCGCCGGACAAAAACGGCACGGTTGAAAATTATGTGGCAAGCGCAAAGCGTCAGGGGCTGAAAAAGCTTGGTTTTGCCAACCATTTTTGGGGAACGGAGTTTGGAAACAAAGAATATTATGAAAATGTTAAAGCCAACCCCACGCATTTTTATACCGTTCAAAATTTCGAGCATATATCTCAAATAAAAAACGATATTCAAGCCGCAAAAGGAGAGGGAATAGAACTGCTTTTCGGTGCGGAAGCGGAATATGACCCTTGCGCACGAGGCGTTGCGGTTACGCCCGAGCAGGCGGAACAGATGGATTTTATGATAGTGCCCAATTCGCATACGCATATGATGATGCCGAAATCGTGCTATGAACCTTACGAAAAGCACAAAGAATTTATGTTCCAAGCTTTTTACGATATAATAAACAGCGATGTTAGCCGCTATATAACGGCAATAGCCCACCCGTTCCGTGCGGTGTGCTGTCCCTACGACGAAAATATTCTTATGAAGCTTATAACCGACGACGAATATAAACGCGCTTTCGATAAGGCGGCAAACAAAGGAATTGCCATGGAATTTAATATGTTTTCGGTTGTAAAAGCCCAACCGGAAGATATTTCATTTTATAACGAAGAAGTGCGTATGTTGCGCGTCGCCAAAGAGTGCGGCTGTAAATTTACGTTCGGAAGCGACGCTCACACTATTTCCGAACACCAAAATCTTTGTAATTTCAACGTCGGCTCGGACTTGCTCGGCTTGTGCGAAGACGATATTGCCGAAAAAGCTCGGTAAGCAACCACGTTTTCATATGCCGAAAGGTTTCTCCGTCCGCTGACGGAGAAACCTTTTTACACATAATGGAATTTCGCTGACTGCGGTCAGCGACAATGGGCTTCGCGCCCCTTGACCTGCGCCCGCTTTTTGAAAAAAGCGGGGCAAAAACTTTCCCTTTTGGGGCAGGAAAATTTTTTTGGTTGCTGTGGTGAAGGCGGTTTTAGCTGTGGTTTTTTGC
>CAZJCI010000226.1:0-3140 GCA_964544455.1 uncultured Oscillospiraceae bacterium | reverse complement strand
ATTAAAGGAGTTTTCCGGAAGCTCCAACGGCTTCCGGTCAGGGTGCCGATACAACCACAATGAACGGATTCCCCCATTTCGAATATAACGATTTTAACGCCGAATATCCTTTTGCTCGCCTTAATTTTTGCGATAAGGATTTTCCCGCCAACATAAAACTCACCGCATTTAACCCCATAATACCTTTGGACAGCAAAAATTCTTCAATCCCCGCAGCGTTTTTCGAAATCGAATTTGAAAATAAATATTCCAAAGATTTAAACTTTCAAGCGGCGTTTTCGGTGTGTAACCCTTTTGCAAAATCGCAAAACAAAAGTATTTGCAACGGCAAAGGAATAACAATGTTCGACGCCGAAAAATCGGAAAACAATCTCACGCTTATAGCCGATAAAGGCGAAATAACCGTTTGCGATTATTGGTACAGAGGCTGGCGCAACAGCTTTTATAAAGATAATATCCGTACTTTTTGGGACGAATTTTCGAAAGGCTTACCAATAAAGTGCCGCAATTACAAAGAAATCGGACAAAACGACCACTGCACGGTATGCGCCTCAATAAATGTCGCTCCAAACGCCAAAAAAAGCGTTCGGTTCGTTTTAACATGGAGCATTCCGGAATGTACTCACTATTGGGGCGACCAAAGCGGCTACACTTGGAAAAATTATTACGCAACAATTTTCCAAACCTCTTTGCAAAGTGCCGCATATTCCATAGAAAATTTCAATATGCTTTATTCGGAAACGCTCGAATTCACAAACGCGCTCTACGGTTCCGATGTGGACGAAAGCATAAAACAGGCGGTTTCTTCCGCACTTTCCGTCATAAAATCGCCAACGGTAATGCGTTTGGAAAACGGCGATCTATACGGTTGGGAGGGAGTTAATTCACACAGCGGCTCATGCGAAGGACTTTGTCAACACGTTTGGAATTACGCCTATATTTTGTGCTATCTGTTTCCCGACCTTGAAATGGGAATACGTAACAATACCCTAAAATACGGCGTATTCGAAAACGGCGAAACAACTTTCAGATTGCCCATTCCTTTCAACAGAAATTATTATATAAATCTTTTTTCTCCCGGCAAAAAATTTGTTCCGTGCGTAGACGGACATATGGGCGAAGTCATAAAAGTATACCGCGAATGGAAGCTTTCGGGAAACACAAAATGGCTTGCAGAAAAATGGGAAACAGTAAAAAAACTCATTCGTTTTGCATACAGCCCCCAAAACGAATGCCGTTGGGACAGCAATTGCAGCGGCGTAATAACCGGAAGACAGCACCATACGCTCGATACGGAATTGTTCGGAGCAAACGCATGGCTTGAGGGATTCTATCTTGCCGCACTAAAAGCGGGTGCGGATATGGCTCAAGCCCTTAACGATAAAACAGCGCAAAAAGAATTTTCCGCTTTGTTCGAAAGCGGATATAACTACACGGACAAAAATCTTTGGAACGGCGAATATTACATACAGGAAATAGACCTTTCAAACAATAAAATACCAAAAGAATTCGGCTGTTCCGAAATATTCGAAAACACCGAAACCGGGGAAATTAATTACCAATTCAAAAGCGGCTGTATGATTGACCAATGCATTGCGCAGTGGCATTCCGAGCTTATCGGTCTTGGAAACGTTTTCGATTCCGAAAAAGTGAAAACCGCCGTACTGAGTATATACCGAAATAATTTCAAACAGTCTTTTCGAAACTTTCCGAATCCTTGGCGATTGTTTGCGCTTAACGATGAGGGCGGAACCGTTATGTGTTCATATCCGAACACTGTGGGAACACCGAAAAACCCCCTTCCCTATTCCGAAGAAGTAATGTCGGGATTCGAATATGCGCTTGCGGGACTTCTTATTGCCAACAACTTTCAAAGCGAAGCGGAAAACGTGGTTCGTGCTGTTCGCGCAAGATATAACGGAGAAAACCGCAATCCGTTCAACGATATTGAATGCGGCAGTAATTACGCGAGATCGATGTCGGCATATTCTTTATTGCCTTTGTCTCTTGGCTTCACTGCGGATCTTGCCAACGGAGTTATAGGCTTTGCGCCCAAAATACAACAAGAAAAATTCAATTGTATTTGGAACACGGCAACTGCATACGGAAAGTATTATGAAGACAAAACGAAAATCGTTATAACCGTAATTCGCGGAGATTTGGAAATTTCATCAATCAATCTTCCTCAAATTTCGGAGGTTTCGTCGTTAGAAATCAACAGTCGCATGACAAACTACTCGTTTGATAAATCCGTTATTTCGTTTGACAAAACAAAAATCAATAATATAACAATTACCAAAGAAAGGACTTAATTATGTTATTTACAAATAAAGAATTATCGAATTTTGCAAAAGATCCCGCAGTTGTGCGATTCAAAAACAAATATTATCTTTATTATACATTGTTGCATGCGCAAGAAAATAAAATAGGCGTAGGCATAGCTGTAAGCGACGATATGGAAAATTGGGAAAATGTTTCGGAACTTCCCATAACAAATACGTTTGAAGAAAAAGGAATAGGCGCACCTGCGGCAATAGTAATTAACAACAAATTGCATTTGTTTTATCAAACTTACGGAACATTTAAGGAAGATAAAATTTGTCACGCCGTATCGGACGACGGCATTAATTTTAGCAAGAACCCGGATAATCCCATTTATTGTCCAACCGATGATTGGTGCTGCGGGCGAGCTATCGATGCAGACATTTGTATTTTTAACGGAAAACTTTGGTTATATATTGCAACTCGAGATCACAGTATGAAAATTCAAAAAATCGGAGTCGCTTATGCAGATATACATTCGAATTTTGAAAAAAAAGCTTGGACACAAGCGTTAATCGGTTCGGTACTTACTCCCGAATTAAAATGGGAGGGCGAATGCATTGAAGCACCTGCAACCATAGTAAACGACAACAAAATATTTATGTTTTATGGCGGATCGTATAACTGTACTCCGCAACAAATCGGCTGTGCTTGCAGTAACGACGGTATTTTTTTTAAGCGTTTGTTTATAAAAGAGCCTTTCATACCATGCGGTAAGCCCGGAGAATGGAACAGCAGTGAATCCGGTCATCCTTATGCATTCAGAGATGAAGACGGACGTGCATATCTGTTTTATCAAGGTAGCAACGATAACGGAA
>CAZJCI010000225.1:0-3148 GCA_964544455.1 uncultured Oscillospiraceae bacterium | reverse complement strand
TGAAACGGCTGTTGGGATGAGCACCCTTTATCGCCTTGCCTTCCGCGTCTTTCATATCGCCGTTCCAAGGATTGCCTTTCCAGTCGATAGCGTTCTTCGGGGGATTTTTATCGAGTCCTTCCCACCAAACGGTGTTGTCGTCGAGATTTTGAACGACGTTGGTGAAGATGGTGTTTTTCATCGTAGATTTAAGCGCGTTGGGGTTGGACTTCATATTAGTTCCGGGAGCAACGCCGAAGAAACCGTTTTCGGGGTTTACAGCCCAAAGTCTGCCGTCTTTTCCTATTCTTATCCAAGCGATGTCGTCGCCTACGCACCAAACCTTATAACCCTTGTTTCTGTAAAGTTCCGGGGGAATAAGCATTGCAAGGTTGGTTTTGCCGCAAGCGGACGGGAAAGCGGCGGAGATATATTTAATTTCGCCGTTGGGGAATTCAACGCCCAAAATAAGCATATGTTCCGCAAACCAGCCTTCTTTTCTGCCAAGGTAGGAAGCAATTCTGAGCGCAAAGCACTTTTTGCCCAAAAGAACGTTTCCGCCGTAGCCGGAGTTTACGGACATAATTGTGTTATCTTCGGGGAAGTGAACGATATATCTGTTTTCTTCGTCAAGGTCTGCCTTTGCGTGAAGTCCCTTAATAAAATCGCCGTCCGGACCGATTGCTTCAAGCACGTTTGTGCCCACTCTTGTCATAATCAACATATTGAGAACAACATAAATGGAATCGGTAAGTTCAATGCCGTATTTTGCAAAATCGCTTCCCACAACGCCCATGGAATAGGGGATAACATACATTGTTCTGCCCTTCATTGCGCCCTTATAAAGCTTTGCAAGTTTATCGTACATTTCGGCGGGAGCCATCCAGTTGTTGGAAGCGCCTGCGTCCTCTTTTGCGCTTGTGCAAATAAAGGTTCTGCCCTCAACTCTCGCAACGTCGTTAACTGCGGTGCGGTGGAGATAGCAGTTGGGGAGTTTTTCCTGATTGAGCTTAATGATTTCTCCGGTGGAGCAAGCTTCGGCTCTCAAAGCTTCGGCCTGTTCTTCGGTGCCGTCAATCCAAACGATTTTGTCGGGATTTGTCATAGCCGCCATTTCGTCAATCCAGGTAAGAATTTTCTTGTTGTTGGTCATAATATGGTCTTCCTTTCGTTATGATATACTTTAGTAATATTGAAAAAAAGAGATTTTCAAAAAAATCACATTCAAAATCCTAAACCATTGTAATTATATCCCATAATTTTGAATAATTATAGCATTATTGGGAAATAATTTTATTGTTGACATAAATTTAACAATTGAAGCGACTTTTTCGGTACATTGCAAGCCCGTTAAACTCGCCGAAACAAAAAATTATCATTATATATCATTACATTCGGTGGAAATAACGCCGCTTTTTTGCTATCATTGCAATATAAAAATACTTTCGGAGAAAGCAATGAAAAACATCACGCTTAAAAATTTAAAAATCAACCTTTCCGCCCTTGGATTAACGGAGTCAAGCAATAATTTCCCCTATTATTGCACCCCGAAAAACGCAAAAATTATCGGCTGGGCGGGAGTGGACGGTATACATTATTGCACCGTGCCCAAATTCGGAAAAACGGTTTTCGCCGTAAATCCGTCGAATTTCGGCAATTGCGTTCACCCCATAGCCCGAAACGATAAAGATTTGCTTCGCCTTTTGCTTGCCTGCTCCGATATGGCGGCAATCGAACAGTGCCACGCTTGGAGCAAAGAAAAATTTTCGGCTTTTTTGCAAGATTACCCCGCAACCTCGGAGCAACGGACGGTTTTAAATTCAATTCGGGAAAAAACCGACTTAACTCCCATGGATACCCCATTTGAATACATAAAAACGCTTCAATCGGAATTCGATTATTCAAAAATTCCTTACACGGAAGATTATTACGACAACGATATGAGCCCCGCCGTACCGACGGAATGCGAATGGGCGGTGCGCTTTAACGGAAGTCTTTTCGAAAAAAGCGGCGAAGGACGTCCCGGCAAAGAAATAAAAATCAACAAAAACTTCGTTTGGGGAACCGAAACGTGGTATGTTCCGTCCGTCTACGTTTGCGCCAAAGGGTTGGTGACGGATTTCTGCGTTAAAGCGGATACGGAAGCGTTAAAAAAATTTTCCGCTCGTTTGGCAAGCGGTTGTTCGGACCTTGAAGAATCGGAAAATCCGCTTTGCGTGGATTTCACGCCTTATATAAAAGTCAACGGCAAAAAAACGAAAAGGGGTTGCGGCTGTTCCGAATGTTATATACCGCAAGAACTTGTTTCGGCGGATCTTGGAGAAAATTCTCCTTACGTAAAACGTGTTGTTGTTCGCTACGAATTGGACGAAAATTGCCCATGGGTAATTTGGCGGCAGTCTTTTTTGTGGGCGACGGCAAAAAAGCCCAAAATAAATTCGCTGGAATTAACGCTTAAACGTGCCCCGACTCAAAAAGAGGGCGTTCATCTGAAAAATCCGCAAGTCGGCGATTCGTTTGAGTTTGTTCACCCGTTTTTCGGCACTAGGCACACTCTGACCGTTTGCGAATACGAAAACTGCGTTGTTGACAGCGCATGCGAAATTTTTATTCCCAACCGTTTTACCAAAATGGTTTATACGGTTAATCCGCCGATTTCGGCAAAAAATTTTTCCGTTGCGGACTGCCGGCAAAGCGATTCGCCCAAACCGCACGCCGCCCCGAATTCTCAAGAAATGTCCGCAATCGGAATAATAGGCGGTGCGGACGGTCCGACGGCGGTTTTTTTCGGTAATGCCGACGAAAAATCCCCCAATCGTTCGGTCGCATATTCCGCACTTACATATAAACCGCAAACCGAAATCGAATGGAAACTTGTTTTTAGGGAAAAAACTTCGGAAGATATCGAAACCGTATTGTTCCCATAGCCGAAAGCTCTTTTGAAAAAGTAAAAAACAAAAAGCTCCGTGCGTTCGTATTTGCACGGAGTTTTTTTGCAGTCCGTCCGAAGTCGGCTGTCAATTGTTCGGCGTATGTTAAGCGGGCGTTTTGTTTGTCGGCGCGGATTAACATATAGATATAAAAAATCCTATCTATCGTAAGACAGATAGGATTTTTGGTGACCCGTACGGGAATCGAACCCATGTTACAGCCGTGAAAGGGCCGTGTC
>CAZJCI010000224.1:0-3166 GCA_964544455.1 uncultured Oscillospiraceae bacterium | reverse complement strand
CCTCCGGTTCCCACGCCCGCAACGAAAATATCCACATTTCCGTCGGTATCCGCATAAATTTCGGGACCGGTAGATTCAAAGTGAGCCTTTGCGTTTGCGGGATTATCGAATTGCCCCGGAATAAAACCGTTCGGCGTGTTTTTTGCAAGCTCCTCGGCTTTTTTTATTGCGCCCGCCATTCCCTTTGCTCCTTCGGTAAGCACAAGCTCTGCGCCGTAGGCTTTCATAAGCTTCCTACGCTCTTCCGACATGGTTTCCGGCATTACTATTATAACTTTATATCCCCTTGCCGCCGCAACGGAAGCCAAGCCTATACCGGTATTTCCGGAAGTAGGTTCTATTATAACGGAATCCGATTTTAAAATTCCGCTTTTTTCGGCGTCGTCCAGCATTGCTTTCGCAACTCTGTCTTTAACCGAGCCTGCGGGGTTAAAATATTCAAGTTTTGCAAGAATTTTTGCGTTAAGGTTGAATTTTTTTTCAATATTAACAAGTTCGAGAAGCGGCGTTTTGCCTATAAGCGAATCCGCCGAAGTATAGATATTTGACATAACGTTTCCTCCGTAAATTTATTTTGCGGCTTCAAAACCTCGTTGTAAGTCCGCAATAATATCGTCGATGTGTTCCGTGCCTATTGAAAGGCGAATTGTGTTTTGTTTTATGCCTTGCGCTTCCAGCTCCCGGTTTGAAAGTTGGCTGTGCGTGGTTGTGGCGGGGTGAATTACAAGACTTTTTACGTCCGCAACGTTTGCAAGCAACGAAAAAATTTCGAGGTTATCTATGAATTTATACGCCTGTTCCTTGCCGCCCTTAATTTCGAAAGTAAATATCGACGCTCCGCCGTTGGGAAAATATTTTTTAAACAAAGCGTTGTCGGGGTGACTTGCCAGCGAAGGATGATTAACCTTTTCCACTTGCGGGTGGTTTGCAAGAAATTCGACCGCTTTTTTGGTGTTTTCCGCATGACGTTGAATTCGGAGCGAAAGAGTTTCCGTTCCCTGCAAAAGCAAAAAAGCGTTAAACGGAGAAATTGCCGCGCCGGTATCTCGCAACAGAATTGCTCGGATATATGTTACAAACGCCGCCGCTCCCGCCGCTTTTACAAACGAAACTCCGTGATAGCTTGCATTCGGTTCGGCAATTGCGGGATATTTTCCGCTTGCCGTCCAATCGAAATTTCCCGAATCCACAATTATGCCGCCCAAAGTTGTGCCGTGTCCGCCGATAAATTTTGTTGCCGAATGAATTATTATATCCGCGCCGTGTTCGATTGGGCGGATAAGATAGGGCGTGCCGAACGTGTTATCCACAACAAGGGGGATTCCGTGCTTGTGCGCAAGTTTGGAAAGTTCGTCTATATCCGGAATATCGCTGTTGGGGTTTCCAAGCGTTTCGATATATATGGCTCTTGTGTTTTCTTTTATTGCGGCTTCCGTTTCGGAAAGATTGTGAATATTCACAAAATCCGCCGTAATTCCGAAGCCCGCAAGCGTGTGCGCAAGAAGATTATAGCTTCCGCCGTATATGGTTTTTTGAGCGACAAAATGTCCGCCGTTTTGCCCCAGCGCAAGCAACGTATAATTAACGGCTGCCGCTCCGGAAGAAGTTGCCAAAGCCGCAACGCCGCCTTCAAGCGCGGCAATTCTTTTTTCGAGTACGTCTTGAGTGGAATTTGTCAATCTGCCGTATATATTTCCGGAAGCGGAAAGAGAAAAACGTGCCGAGGCGTCTTCCGAAGACTTAAAAACATACGCCGCCGTTTGATAAATCGGAACCGCTCGGGAATCGGTTGCAATATCGGCTGTTTCCTGCCCCACGTGAAGTTGGAGAGTTTCGAATTTTAATTTTTTCATAACTTTGTGTCCTTTCGGTATGTTGTGTAATTTGTTTGAATTTATTTATTGACCGTTTCACAACATCGGCACATTCGTCCGAATCCGAAATTTGTTTTTAAGATTTTTTTCAAATTGAAAAACATTCAAAACACCCGCCTTGATTTATTGCCGTTTTCGGTATTTGCCTACCGAACAGGTCGGTTTGATTATAACACGTTTTACCTACTTTGTCAATAGGTTAAAACGTTTTTTATAATTTTTTATACCGTTTTGGCAAATATAAAGCGGCAAATCACCGTAGGCATATTAAAGTTCCCGTTCGATTTCCTCCAACATTGTTTTCACAAAACCTTCTTTATAATTCACCGTAACCGAATCGGCGGCATTTTTCGCTTCGGGAAGGGCGTTTTCGACGGCATAGCCCACATCGGCTGTTTTAAGCATAAAAGCGTCGTTTTCGCCGTCGCCTACGCAAATAAGCTTTTTAACCTTTTTGCCGAGAATTTTGCGCAGTTCCGTTACGCCCGTGCCTTTGTTGATATTTTTCGCCAAACATTCCACTCCGGTACTCCACGCGCGAAAAACGCAATATTTATCGCCGAATTTTTGCAAAAGGTCGTTGCGTAAATTAATTGCTTCCTCTTCCGGTTCGCAGCAAACAACAATTTTTATGTATTCTTCGGCGTCGTTTAACTCGCAAATATCGGAAATTGATTTTGAAGAATACAGTTCGTGTAAGGTTACGTTTTTAACGTTTTTGTTTTTGAAAATATCTTGGATTATATCCGATATATCCTTTGGAAGCGGCGTTTTATATAAAATTTCCTGTGTTTCCAAATTGCATATTACCGCGCCGTTGTGAGTTATTACGGGGCAGTTGGGACGGAAGTTTTCGAATTTTGAAAAATGCGAAATAGGTCTGCCCGTTGCAACGGTAAAAATACCGCCGTTTTCCTGAAAGTATTTTACATATTTTTCGTTTTCTCCGCACGGAACGACATCTTGCGTAAACGTTCCGTCAAGGTCTGTGCATATCATATATCCGTCGAATTTTCCCATTTTCTTTTCCGCCTTTTGTTGTAAACAGTATTTTTATAAGCAATACAATTATACATAAAAAAGTATGTTTTGTCAACGGTTGTTTAAAAACTTCAGATAACAGAAATAAATAAGAGATAACAGATAATAGTGCAAAAGCGGCGTTGATACGCAAGAGCTTTTATTTCTTCACTATTATCTGTTATCTCTTATCTTAGGCAAGTTCACTTGCCGCTTTTGGTACGGGTGTTCTTATAGGATTTACTCATAAATGCCGTAAAATCAAGGGTTTT
>CAZJCI010000223.1:0-3187 GCA_964544455.1 uncultured Oscillospiraceae bacterium | reverse complement strand
CGCCCATAATCATTCTGACCGCAAGGGAAGAAGAAACCGACAAAATAACCGGGCTGGACCTTGGAGCGGACGATTATATGACAAAACCGTTCAGCATAGGCGAACTAACCTCAAGAATAAAAGCCAACATTCGCCGCTTTTCGGGAGAACTTAAAAAATCCGGCGAAGGCACCTCGGACGGCTCGGTAATAAAAATAGGCAATCTGGTTATAGATACCGAAAACGTTTCCGTGCGCAAAAACGGCGAGGAAATATCGCTTTCCAAAAAAGAATACGACCTTTTGCGCTTTTTGGCGCAAAACAGAGGTATGAAATTCCCGCAGGAAAAAATATTGGAAAAAGTGTGGGGTTTCGGCGAATATTACGATTTAAGAACCGTGGACGTAACCGTAAGACGCTTGCGCCAAAAAATAGAAGACGACTCGTCGTCGCCCAAATATATTCTCAATATGCGCTCCGTGGGATATTATATTCCGGAGGATTAAAACAACGGCGGAGCAATCAAGTTCCGCTCGCAGATTTTGCAAAACCAAATAACGGCGTATATCCCGAGCCGATTGAAAACGGAGGTTTTTTCGGTTGAACAAAAACCTTAATTCAAAGCTTGTTCAAATTTTTATTGTGTTTATCGTCAGCGTAATGACGGTTGTCGGAGTAATTCTGCTTAACAGCGTTTTTAAATTTTACAGAAACGACTTTGTAAAAAAAATGGATAACGGATTTTCGCAGGAAAGCGTTAAAAGCGAACTTTCGGCAAACCTGAAAAGCGACGATTTCGCCCAAAAAAACAAAGAATTGCTGATTACATATTCCGGAATTTTCGGATTCGACAGCAACCGTTGTTTTTATATTTTGGATATGAACGGCAACGTGCTTTCCACAAATTCGGGAAAAACCGACCAAAACCCCGAAAAAACAAGAAATATGCTTTTGGCAATGAACGGACAAACCGGAAAAAAACAGTCGCTCGGCGAAAGCATTATGGACTACGCCCTTTATGTTGAAAACGGCGGCAAAGAATGTATAGTTTATGTTACGGACAGCCTTTCGCAAATGAAATCGCTGACTTGGATGCTGTTTTCCATAATAATTCAATCGCTGTTAATAGGTCTGATAATAGCTTCGATACTCGCGTTCTTTTTGGCGCAGGCAATAACTTCTCCGCTGGAAAAAATAACCGCGGGCACAATGAAAATTTCCTCCGGCGATTATTCTTACCGACTTGAAAATTCCTCCAAAGACGAAATAGGAGTTCTCACAAAAAACTTTAATTCCATGGCGCAGGTTATCGAAAACAACCTGGACGCCGTGAACGGCGAAAAAGAAAAACTTTCCAAAATAATAGGCTGCCTTGCCGACGGCGTAGCCGCCTTTTATGCTGACGGAAAACTAATGTTTATTAACAAATCCGCAAAACGTATGCTTGGAATAAAAAACAACGAGGAAGTTAATTTCGAAAGCTTTGCCGAAAAATTAGACGCCCCGATAAGCGCGCAATTCTTAAAAATTTCAAAGAATATTAACATAAAGGAACATAAAATAAAAACAAAAAAATCCGAAGATTTTATTGCGGACATAGAATTCGCCTCTTTTTCCTACGATAAAAGCCAAACGGGATTTCTTGTCGTGGTTCAGGACGTAACGGAAAAAGCGAATTTGGAAAAATCCCGCCGAGAATTCATCGCAAACGTTTCGCACGAACTGCGAACGCCGCTCACCAGCATTAAGGGCGCAACCGAAACCGTGCTTACGGACGACGAAATGCCGGAAACAATGCGCAAAAAGTTTTTGGGTATAGTTATGAACGAATCCGACAGAATGACAAGAATTGTAAAAGATTTGCTTGTTCTTTCCCGGTTCGATAACCGAAAAATGACATGGCAATCCTCAAAATTCGCCGTGGGAGCAATGATAAATCAAATATGCGCCGCGCTTAAAACGTCGGCGGAACGTAAAAATCACGTTTTGGAATGCAGAGCGGACGAAACGTCGCTCGGCATAATGACGGCGGACAAAGAAAGAGTGGAACAGGTTCTCACAAACATAATAGGCAACGCAATAAAATATACCCCCGAAGGCGGCAAAATTTCGGTTTTTGCGGAAAATTTCGAGGGAAAGAAAAAAGAATGTTCGGTCACGGAAAAATTCGTCAGAATAAAGGTTACGGATAACGGAATAGGCATTCCCAAAGACGATTTGCCCCGCCTTTTCGAACGGTTCTACCGAGTGGATAAATCTCGAACTTCCGATATGGGCGGCACGGGCTTGGGACTTTCCATTGCCAAAGAAATCACGGAAGCCCATTCGGGAAACATTTTTGCCGAATCCACCGAGGGAATAGGAACAACAATAACCGTGGAACTTCCGCTTAACACGGGCATTTAGTCGGCGTTTAAATTTAATTTGCGCATAAGCCGAGCATAATCCGTTTTAAAATAAAAAAATCCCAAAAGCGGCACATATTTGCTTTTAAGAATTCGGAGGAAAGAAAAATATGCTTGAAATATTGGACATAAAAACCATTGTTTTTATAATCTTCGGCGGAATAATTCTTGCCGCCTTGGTAATCTATTACAATAAAAAAACGCTGGGCGGATTTTTGCGAAAATTGACGGAAAATAACGCAAATTCAAAGGAAACCGCAGTTCCTCTTTCGGAAATAGGCTATAATCGGGCGGTTGCAAAATTAATTTCGCTTTCGCTCGGAAAGAATTCGTCGCTTTCAAAGTACGTCGAAAAATATTATACGGACGACGAAGAACAAGCCCTTAAAGAGGCGGGACAAAAAAACGCGCAAAAATACTATCTTGCGGAAGAAAAACGCCAAACCGCTTTGCAACGCTATGCCGGCGGCGAAAATTTAAAGCCGTGGAATCTTGTTGCAATTGTTGCCGCCTGCGTTGCGGCGGCGATAATCTGCGCAAACGTTTTTCCGTACTTAATATCTTCGCTTAAAAATTCAACGGAAAATTTTAACGTTTCCGATAACGTCACAGGCGAAAGAATTCAAACCACCTCTGTTCAATAAGGGTGTTTAGCCGTCTGCGGACGGCGACAAGGGGTTTCGCACTCTGCGGAGTGCGACAAGGGCTGTGCGCCCTTGACCTCACCAACTTTTTGAAAAAAGTTGGACAAAAACTTTTCTTTTGGGTGTGGGGAATTTTTTGGGGTTGCGGTAGTAGCGGCG
>CAZJCI010000222.1:0-3194 GCA_964544455.1 uncultured Oscillospiraceae bacterium | reverse complement strand
GGAATCCAATATTTCCCGGTAGATTCCATACAAACATCATTGCAGTTGTTTTGGGTAAGCCAATCAGCAAAACGAATAATATCGTTGTTAAAAGTTGAAAAGCGTTTGCGAGAATAATTGGGTTGAATATCCGAAGTGGTAGTGATAATAGTTGCGATAAAGAAGGATTTGTGAACATCAACACCGCAACAAACAGGATAAACAACTTTCAAGATAAAGACCTCCTTAAAAGAATTGTAGGGAGGAAAAACATTGACTGAATCATCACACAATTAACAGGCGTTAAAACAATTCTTAACGTACGGGCTCTTAGGCACCACTTATTTGTGCTTGAAAGATGATTCTAACACTGATTAAAATACTGTTTTAGGAAAGTCCATCTACAACTCACCTCCACGTGCTTTGTAGTATATTTTCCCTCAAATACAGTATAACAAAAAAACAGCCGCAAGTCTGCACTTTCATTCCTATTTGTGCTGACGCTTTAGCGGCAGAATGGAGATTAATATGAAGATTTACAGCGTTTCCGAATGTGCAAAAGAAATTTTCTCAAAAGAAAAATTCATAATACTCGTTCATTCCAACCCCGACGGCGATTGCGTGGGGAGCGGCTCGGCTCTTGCCGAAATACTCATCGAATTAAAAAAGCAAGTTCGAATTGTTTGCCCTCATGCTCTTCCGGAAAGACTTGCTTTTATTTGCGAAGGACTTTCCCCGCAAATTTTGCGTTTCGGCATTCCGACGGAAGGCCTTCCGACGGAAGAAGATTTTAACGCCGATTGCATAATTTCCGTCGACGTTGCTTCGCCCGAACTTTTGGGAAGGCTCGGGGAACTTTATGCCGAAAAAATCAATATTTGCATAGACCACCATATGATTAACACAATGAACGCCGACAAAATGTGCAGAAATTCCCAAGCCGCCGCTTGCGCCGAAATAATAGCGGAGCTGTGCGACGAACTTTCCGCACTTGCAAACAAACCGCTGCTCACACAGTCCGTTGCAAGCAAACTTTATTCGGCAATAGCTTCCGATTCGGGTTCGTTTAAATACGGAAACACCACGGCGCAAACTTTGCTTTACGCTTCACGTTTGAAATCCGTCGGTGCGGATTCGGAATTTATTTCCAAAAAGCTTTTCGATACAAAAACCCTTGCGCAATTCAAGCTTACGGGACTTGTTATTCCCAAAACTCAATTTTTGTGCAACGGAAAACTTGCATACTGCTTGCTTTTGGACGAAGAACTCGCACTGTGCGGCGCAACAAAAGAGGATTGCGACGGCATAACCCAAATTTTCCGCGAAGTTTCGGGCGTGGAACTCAGCATTTTTGCAAAACAGCACACCGATTCCGCAACAGGCGAAAACTGCGTAAAAATGTCGTTGCGCTCCAACAACGGCGTCAACTGCGCAATAATTTGCGAAGCTTTCGGCGGCGGCGGTCACATAAAAGCGGCAGGCTGCACAATAAAAGGCGAAACAGTCGAAAAAGCGCAAGAGCTTATTGTGCAAAAAGCAATCGAACTTTCGAAAGAACTTCAAGAGTAATTCTAAACGTTTAGGCAAGGCGGGCATAATGTTTTATGCTTGCCTTTTTTGATTTTTACATTCGAATATAATCGTTTCCCCGTGCAGTCATTTCAAAGAAAGGTTTCTTAAAATAACTTCTTTCCCTCTCCACGAATACGCCCTTTGAAAAAATTCTTCTTCCGACATTTTTTCAATAATCTCCGGCGTAACATAAGCAATTCTGTTTTTTTGAAAAAACTCTATGGGAGTTTGCAAAATGCCGTTGTTATAAGGACAAACCCGCTGGCAAATATCGCACCCCCACTTTATGGGAAATTCGGCAATAAGCTCCGCTTCTTTGGGAGTAATTTTCTTTTTTTGCGTTATATCGGAAAGACATTCATCGCATTTTCCTCGCACAAACGGACAAGCTTTTTTACATTTTTCGCAATTTTCGCACAAATCTCTATTGAAATTTTCCACGCAATGTGATATACTGATATGCGAAGAAAAACAAATACTGCCGATAAACGAATATGTTCCGTATTCCGGATTTACAAGCAATCCGTTTTTTGCAATTTTGCCAAGGCAGGCTTTTTGTGCGCAACTTCTTTCCGCAAACGGCGAATTATCCGCAAAAATGCGAAACATAAATTCCAAACCGTTTTGGTTTTTAAAAATTTCCAAACGTTCCGAAAGTTCTTTAACATAAAAATGATAATCTCTCGGCGTTGCGTAAAGCGAAACGTTTCCACGCTTGCTTTGACCGTCGCAATAATAATACGGAATCAAAAAAAAGCATGCGGATTTTGTGTATTCCGGTAATTTTCGAGGATAAAGAAATTCGCATTTTTCAACGGGAATGCACGAATAATATTTAATATTTTCCGATTTAAAAAAATCGCTTAAAAGTTTTTCTGTCATAAAAATAACCTCATATTGCCAAACGGCGGATTGGAGAAAAAATGAATTTCGACACTTCAAACATTATATCAGATTTTTGCCAAAAAAACAATATAAAAATCGACGCAAAAACGCTTTCGGAATTCGAATTATTGTGCGATTTGCTTTTGGAATTCAATTCTCACACAAACCTTACGGCAATAAGAGACCGTCAAGGCGTTGCAATAAAGCATTTTGCGGATTCCCTAACCGCCCTGATTTATAATCTTATTCCGCAAAACGCCAACGTTATAGATATAGGTTGCGGCGCGGGATTTCCCGGACTTCCGCTTGCTCACGTCCGTCGGGACATAAAAATGACATTTCTCGACAGCACCGCAAAAAAACTCAATTTTACAAAACAGGCTTGCCAAAAGCTTGATATAGCCGCTTCTTTTATTTCCGGAAGAGCGGAAGAGTATGCCTTTAACAACAGACACCGTGAACAATACGACGTTGCCGTTTCTCGCGCGGTTGCCTCGTTGCCGATTCTTCTTGAACTCAGCATTCCGTATATAAAAACGGGCGGAAAATTTATTGCATATAAGGCAATGGGTGCCGCCGAAGAACTTGAAGCGTCAAAAAAAGCAATTCCCGAACTCGGCGCAAAATACGTCGCAACTTTCGAAACGGAACTTCCGCAAAGCTACGACGACGAAACGCTTCATCATTCGCTTATTGTTTTCGAAAAAACACGCCCCACTCACGAACAATATCCGCGTCGATATGCTCAAATACTGAAA
>CAZJCI010000221.1:0-3223 GCA_964544455.1 uncultured Oscillospiraceae bacterium | reverse complement strand
GTTTTTCCCAAAATTTCGGCGTACACATAGTCTAAAGAATAAATTTTGCGATTTTCGGCTATATCCGGCTGACAACGGTCGCTGTCTTTTAAAAGCTTAAGAAGCAAATGTCGGGAATTTTGACATTCTTCGTGGGTGCGAGTAACTTCACAATAATCCGAAATAAAAATAATTTTATCAAGCAACGACATTTTTAAATTTCCAACCGTATGATTTGCAATAGCCGAAAAAATTTCATTGTCGATATTATATCTTTCGCGTGAAAAATAAGCTCCGGTTATCGCATGAAGCGTTTGAGGTGAATTTAAATCGTCCCGCGTAAGAGTAATTCCGTATTTATCGCAAAGCTCGGATTGATTCATACATTTTGTTATGTCGTGCAAAAGTGCCGCAAGTTCCGCTTTTTTTTCGCAAACAACTTCCCGAATATTCGACGTATTTAAAGATTTTGCAATAAAACGTGCAAGTTCCGAAACCGCAGATATGTGCGATAACCGCTTTTCGTTTACAAAATCGGGGAGCTCCGCCCTTACCGTTTCGCATAGTTTCGCATAATTATATGAGTTTTCAAGTGCTTTTTTATTATTCATTATACAAACCGTTTTCTATTATATACTTCACAACATCTTCGGTCAAGAGTTTTTTTGTAAATACAGTGCTATTTTTACGGTTTTGCGTCGAAAAAAGATTCCTGATTTCCGTTGAAGATACGTCAATAGGCTCATAATCCATTATTATGCCGTTTGTACCGTAAATGCTTTTGTATTTTAGCGAGTATCTTTTTATTTTTTCCAATTCGAAATTTTGACGCGCCGCAGTAACAATTGTGCACATTTTCAAAATTTCTTCGCCGCAAAACCACGATTCAAGCGTATAAAACATATCGCTTCCGACATAAAGAAACAACTGCGCGGTCGGATATTGTTCCGAAATATTTTTTAACGTTGTTACGGTATAGCTTTTTCCGCTACGTAAAAGCTCCATATCCGAAACGATAATATTTCGGTTCATTGCTATTTCCGGGCTTTCGTAAACAAGTCGAAGCATATTCATTCGGTGTTCTGCGCTTATTACCTTTGTTTCTTTGTGCGGCGGTATTCTGTCCGGAATTATAAGTAACATATCAAGCTTTGCTTCATCGTAAAATTTTAAAGAAGCGTTTATGTGACCTATGTGTATAGGATTAAACGTTCCTCCGAAAACTCCCAAATTCATATTGACGCCCCGTTATTTCGGAAGAACGATTTTTCTGTTTTCTTTTTCTTTTGCTTGCCTGTAAAGAACAATTTTCCTTCCGATAACTTGAACCGATTGTGAGTTTGTGTTTTTTGCAAGCAACTCTGCGGCTTCTTTGGGAACAGCGTCGGAATTCTCAAGAATACACAGCTTTATAAGTTCGCGTTTTTCAAGAGCCTCATCCACTTGAATAAAGAAATTGGGGCATAGACCGCCTTTTCCTATTTGGAAAATGGTATCTATGGTGTTAGCAAGTCCGCGCAAATACGCTCTTTCTTTTGAAGTTAAATTTTTTGCCGACATAACAGTGAAGTTTCCTTTCGTTGATAAATAACATTTTTATTGCTTGGCGGAAAAATATTCCTCAAGCTTTTTTGATAGTGCTTTAACGGCATTGGCTCTGTGGCTCACTGCGTTTTTTTCCTCTTCCGAAAGTTCTCCGAAAGTTTTTCCGTATTGAGGAAAGAAAAATATGGGGTCATATCCAAATCCGCCGTTACCGCGCACTTCTCCGGCAATAATACCTTCGCATTTTCCGATTGCGGAAATTTCCGTTCCGTCGCTGTCGATAAAACACAGTGCGCTTATAAATCTTGCCGTTCTTTCGTTTTCGGGAACTGCCGATAATTTTGAAAGAAGTTTTTCGGTATTTTTCTGGTCGTCGCTGTTTTCTCCGTTTGCGCTTGCGTACCTTGCGGAATAAACGCCGGGTTCACCGCCGAGTGCGTCCACGCAAAGTCCGGAATCGTCGGCAATACATGCAAGCCCCGTGGCTTTGTGGACGGTAACAGCCTTAATTCTTGCGTTTTCCGAAAAAGTAGAGCCGTTTTCGATTATTTCGCTTTTAAAACCTATTTCGTCAAGCGTCAACAGCTCTGCGCCGTTAAATGCGAAAAGAGCTTTTAATTCTTTAATTTTATGTTTGTTGTTGGTTGCAGCCGCAATTTTCATAAACAGTATACCTCATATTGTTTTAGACGTAAAAATATTAAAAAAGTTCCTTAAAAACGTATGCTTTATTCTTCAAACAAAGCTCTTACAAAGTCATTTGCCGAAAATTTATGAAGGTCGTCAAGCTTTTCGCCCACTCCGATATATTTAACCGGAATACCCAAAACTTTTTTTATGGAAAATGCAATTCCGCCCTTTGCGGTACCGTCAAGTTTTGTGAGTACAATGCCGGTAATATTGCAGGCGTTCTTAAACTCCTGAGCTTGATTAACGGCGTTTTGACCGGTTACGGCGTCA
The DNA here is from genome assembly GCA_964544455.1 of uncultured Oscillospiraceae bacterium. Classification (GTDB taxonomy): domain Bacteria; phylum Bacillota; class Clostridia; order Oscillospirales; family CAG-382; genus SIG622. The sequence continues at coordinate 739 of CAZJCI010000221.1, read as the reverse complement.
AGCACAAGCAAAGTTTCTTTTGCGCTACCCGTAAGTTCTCGCTCAATAACTCTGTCTATTTTTGCAAGTTCGTTCATAAGATTTTTTTTGTTGTGAAGTCTGCCCGCCGTGTCTATTATAAGAACGTCCGCTCCTTTTGATTTTGCCGCGCGCGCCGCGTCGAAAACCACTGCGGCGGGATCGCTTCCTTCGGTGTGCTTAATAACCTCTATGCCGGCTCTGTCGCCCCAAATTTGAAGTTGTTCTATCGCTCCGGCTCTGAATGTGTCGGCGGCGCACAGGAGAACTTTTTTTCCGTCTTCCTTAAGACAGTTTGCAATTTTTGCAACAGATGTGGTTTTGCCCACACCGTTTACGCCGATAACAAGAATAACTGCGGGAGTTGTTTCAAGATTTAAAGGTTCGCCTTCGCCAATCATTTCCGTAAGAATTTCCATAAGCGCTTCTTTGGCTTTTTGCGGATCGTCGATTCTTTCTTCTTTTATTTTCTCACGAAGATTTTCTATTATTTCTTCCGTTGCAACATATCCCACGTCGGCGGCAATAAGAGTTTCTTCAAGTTCTTCAAGCATTTCTTCGTCCACTTTTACAAAATGCTTAAAAATATCGTTTACTTGCTTAAAAATCGCTTCTTTGGTTTTTGCAAGTCCCGCCTTAAGTTTATCAAAAAATCCCATATTTTTTCTCTCTTTCCGAAATTTTCCGTTATACGGAAGATTTTTTATTTGTTGTATTTTTC
>CAZJCI010000220.1:0-3248 GCA_964544455.1 uncultured Oscillospiraceae bacterium | reverse complement strand
GGCAGTGTTGGCAGTGAGTTGGTGCGATACCTTGCTCAAACGGACGCTAAAAAAATAATTATTTTCGATATATACGAAAACACGGCATTTGAACTTTACCTCGAAATGTGCGATAGGTATTCAAAAGCAAAATTTGAAATTGAAATTGGTTCGGTGACCGATAAAAAATGTTTGGATTCGCTTTTTAAAAAGTATAAACCCGATATTGTTTTTCATGCGGCGGCACATAAGCACGTTTTTTTAATGGAAAACAACTGTGCGCAAGCGGTGATTAATAACTGCTGTGGAACGTTGAATTGCGCCGATTTTGCCGAAAAATACGGTGCGGAAAAATTTGTGCTTGTTTCGACGGATAAGGCTGTAAGACCGACTGGCGTTATGGGAGCTTCGAAAAGAATATGCGAAATGCTTGTTTTGTCGCGAAAATCGCAAAAAACAAAATTTTGCGCGGTACGTTTCGGTAATGTTTTCGGCTCGCACGGTTCGGTAATAAGGATATTTCAAAAGCAAATTGAAAGCGGAATGAACGTTACGGTTACGGACAAGCGTATGACAAGATATTTTATCAGTATTGACGAAGCGGCTCAACTTTTGCTGTGCGCCGGTTCTATTGCAAACAACGGCGAACTGTTTGTTCTGGATATGGGAAAACCGGTGAAAATATATGACCTTGCGGAAAAAATGATTTATTTTTTCGGCAAACGACCGAACGTTGACATAAAAATTGTTGAAACGGGAATTAAACCCGGCGAAAAGCTTTATGAAGAATATTTGCCGGATAGTTACAACAATTATACAAAAACGGCAAACGATAGGATATATATAGAACGAAATGCCGAAAACACAGTTGAAAAGACGCGGCAAATTATAAAATTTTTAAGCGATTTATTAATAAATCCAGAAAGTTATCCCGATAACGACGCATTAAAAGCCGCCCTTTGCAAAATTATTCCCGATTATAAACCGTCTTGTTAAGCAAGAATATTGTTTCCTAAAATATTTGTATTAAACATAACGCGAATCGCAAATTATGCGGTTCGCGTTTTTCAATAATTTATATGCAATTAAAGAACTGATTTTAAAAGAATTGCTTCGTTAAGATTTTCGCCGCTTGAATGCCATGCACGTTTTGAGTTGACAAATGCCCAACCGTTGGGGAGCTTAACGCTGAAAACGGCGTTTTCCGTTTTTGTTACGGTAAGTTTTATGTTTTCTCCGTCACGTTGCCATTTTACATATATACTGCCGTTGGGGGTTTTATATGACGCTTCGGCAAAATCCAACTTTTCGATGAAATAGGGTTTTATAAGTATTTCGTTCGGATTATCCAAAGAGGGATTAACGTTAATACCGGCAACCGAGCGCAAATACCAGTGTTTTATATCTCCGAAAAAGTGATGGTTAAGCGACCCCGCTTTATCGTTTGCGAATATTTTTGTTGTGAGATATTCCGGTAAAGTTGTGAGTCCGTTTGCAACCACAGCACCGTATGAGGACGAATCGGTTCTTGTTATCATTTTATATGCAAGATCCGAATAACCGTAGCTTGAAAGCACGTGGAAAATACATCTTGCGCCAAGATAGCCAACGCTCATATGATCGTCGTTTTTATGTATTAAATCCACAAGAACTTCTACGGCTTGATTTTTTTCCGCTTCTTCAAAAATATTATAATATACCGCCATTGCCTGTCCCGCTTGATAGCATCCGTCAACAGTCATTGAGGCAAAGTCAATATAATTGCTTCGAACTGCTTTTCTTGATTTTTCACCAAGCTTACGTGCAAATTCGGCGTGAAGTTCAAGCCCAACCGCTTCAAACATTACAATTGCTTTTTGACACATATCGTAAATCATAACTCCGTTGCTGAATCCCAAAGGAACAGCATAGTTATCTGCACCGTCTCTGTCGTTGGGACACCAATCGCCAAGCCCCCAATTTTGAATAAGCCCTTTGTTGTCAAGCTTTCTTGTAAGCAATTCAAGATAGCGCAACATCATGGCGGCATTTTCGGTTATCATTTCGGTTGTGCCACGGTAAATGTAGGTGTAATATGGTAAATCGAAAATTACTCTGTCCCAGGCAGGACCGTTTCCCCAAGCAAAGCCCCAACCGGTTGTGGGAATTATACCGGGAATATATCCTTCGGTATTTTGCGCTTTGCGTATATTGTTCATCCATTCTCGCCAACTGTTTTCAACGGTTATAGTCATAACCATATGTTCCGAAGAAGCGGCGGCGTCACCGGTCCAGCCGTTTTTTTCACGATGCGGGCAATCGGTGGGGAAGTAGTGGAAATTGGATTTATCGGAATTATCGCATATACCGTAAATGGTATTGGAAATGCTGTCGGAACATTCGAACGTTGCGGTGTCGGAAAGTTGAGTGTTAATTTCTATGTATGTAAGCAAATCTTTTGTTGCTTGTTCTTCCGTGATACCGTGAACATATAAGTATCTGTAACCGTGATATACGAACATAGGAATAAAAATTTCTTCTTCCGCACCTTTGCAAATATAAATATCTCTTTGGCAGTATCCGTCGGGGAAGAAATTGATGTTTCGATAGCTTATATCTCCTTCGGGGGATTTTCTTTCGCAGCATTGAATGGAAATTTTTTGACCGGGAACGGTATTTTTGATTTTTAATCTGAAAATTCCGGCAGAATTTTTACCGAAATCATAAACATAGCCGCCCGTGATTGGAGGATTGCCTTCGGGACATTTGCCGGGAAACGCTTTGTTGACATCGGCTCGTGCGGTATATTCGGCAACTTTGCCGCTGTAAACGGCTATGGGCGAAAATTCGGAACGTACGGCTATCGGTTCCGCTTTGCAAATTCTTAATTCTCCCCGAGGCATATCGGCTTTTACGGGGGAGTGCCAACCGCTGTCATCGTAGCCGGCGTATTGCCAACCGTTCGGCTCAAGTCGGGCGTCATAGTGAATGCCGCAACGTGTGTTGTTAAAAGTTATGGGACCGTCGGTCCACTTGAACGAATCGGCTTCAAAGAAAACTGTTTCGTCTTCATTTTTTGCATTAAAGGTAAGCGCAAGCTTGGGCGCGGAAGTGAATTTTGTTTTATCGAAATCCCAAACGTTGGTTATCAGGTTTTGCATTCCGTCGCCCAAAAGAATTGCAATAACGTTTTCGCCTTGAGAAAGATATGGGACAAGGTTATAACTATCGTAATAAACAATATCGTCGGGATTCGAAATATACGGAGCAAGAAAACCTTTGGTTATATC
>CAZJCI010000219.1:0-3267 GCA_964544455.1 uncultured Oscillospiraceae bacterium | reverse complement strand
CTTTTTAAAGAAAACAAAAGTATTATGATAAGCGGCTGTTTGACGGTTTTGTTGTCGCTTTTCTTTACAACGCTTATCGTTTATAAGTATTTTAACAACTGCGATATATCGTTAATAACCGAATATTTTGTCAGAACGGCAATTTGCCTTTGCTTAAGCGTAGGCACGTTTGTACTTGCCTGCAAATACGGAAGACAGCTTATGTTAAAATACGGTTGGGCGTTTATGCTCATAGGAATTGTTGCGTCGTTATTTTTGCTTAAGCGGGATATTCGTGTTTGGGGTTACGGTATCGATATTGCGCCTTTAACAAATGTACTTGCCGTTTTGGGATTGGCGTCATATTTTTATAAACACGCAGTAAAGTCGGTTTTACATACAGTTCTTTTTTGGCTTTCGGGGCTTTTGTTCCTTTTTGCGGCTGAAAAAGAATATTTTGTTATAACCTTAACGGTTATGACGGGATTAATGCTTTTTTCCGCATATAAAAACAGGCTTATCGGCAAAAAAGCGATTTGGATATTAAATTTGGCGTTATATGCCGTTTTGCTTGCGTGGTCTTTCAAAATCACGGCAACGGGAATTATTAAGCTTAAAAACCTTTTTTACGATACCGATTATATGGCAGCAACAGCTCGAACCGTGTTTAAAAACATAAAATTGTTCGGTGCGGGCGTTACGCTGAACGAAATCGGCGGAGCTTTTTCCGATTACAAGCTTCTTTGGATATTCGGTCTGTACGGAATTGCGGCGGGTTTGGTTGTTTTGGCTTCGTTGACCGTTTTTATATTCTTTGTATGCCAAAAGAGCTTTAAAATCACCTTGACCGATACAACGCCGATAGCCTATGCAACCGCATCAATATTACTTGTAAGATTTATCATATCAATGTTGACCAATTTCGGAATTGTACTCGGCAGACTTCATGCTCCCATTCCGTTTCTTTCTGACGGAATATGGGGATATGTTGCGATTTTTATGTTAATCGGAATGATTGTCGGCAAAGAAACTGTTGATATTCACAGTAAAAGATTCGGATTTGCGGGAAGATTATCCAATTTTACAAAACGGGAATTTGTTTTCGACGGCGTGAAGTGTAATTCAATCGAAGGAGTTTTGCAAAGCTTTAAATGCAAAGATACGGCGGAGCAAAAACGTATTTGTATGCTTTTCGGAAAAGAAGCGAAAAACGCAGGCTCGGAGCTTGATTGGAAAACAGAACAATTATTATATTGGAACGGCAATAAATATCCCCGAAAAAGCGCAGACTACGCCGAACTTTTAAAAAGATTATACGAATCCGTTTATGCGTGCGATTCAACATTTAAAACCGATATTGAAAACTCAAAAAAATATATATTGGATCACAGCATCGGTGTTGAAGAAAAGAGCGAAACCGTACTTACAAAAGAAGAATTTATTTCGAATTTGGAAAACCTTGGTAGGATACAGAAATGACGGAATTTGAAAAAATCGAAAGCAAAATCGCTGTTTGAGGACATATTGTGTCAAAAAGCACAAAACATTCCTATTTACAAATAAACTCATAAACAAACAAATAAATACGGATTTCGAACAATCTTCAAAGTATTTGCAAAGCAAAAACGAAAAACAAATACGGAGGACAATTTTCTTATGAAAACGGAAAACAAATTAAAAATCGGTATAGGTATAACCGCTGTTTTAATGATTGCGCTTATTTGGGCAACACAATTATTTACCGTATCCGGCATTATGAGAATTACTTTTAAACACCATTTCGAAATGCTTACAATAAGCGTGTGGCCGTTATTATGTTATGTAATTGCAAAGAGGCTCAATTTCGGAAAAAAATTTGGATTCAATCCGTTTGCGGTTGATTACATAATACATAGCGTTATTACGGTTGGGCTTATTTGGCTTTTTGAAGAACTTATTTTTAAGTATAAATACGTTTCGGCAGATGTGACCGCCGAAATATATATGTATGTTATCTCCGTAATAACTTTTTTGCTTTGCAACGTAAAGGTTAAAAAATTAAGCCGAATAAACGTGATATTATGTTTTTTGTTGCAATTACCGCCATAATAACTGTTTTGTGGTTTTACACACAAGAACGAATTGTTTCGATATTCAAAAGTTTGACTTACGGTAAAAACGATATTGACTTGGACGGAGAATTTTTAAATTGGTTTTCGCACAGATATTCTATGCTGAAAGCTTCTCTTTCCGGTGGTTTTTCAAATATCAATGTATACCGTGTTGAACCGATGATGAACGAGTGTTCTTTAATTCGGTTTGCAAGCGAACACGGGTGGTATATTCCGATTGCGGTTTTGGTTTTGTGCGCTGTTATGATAAGCTTAGCCGTTGCGTATTCACGGAATACCGCAAATGTATTGGCAACGGTAATAACAATCAATTTTATTGTTAAACTCTTTATCGGACTGACGGCAAAACTGTTTTTAATATATTCAACGTCGGTCGGCATACCGTTTTTGAAAAATATATACGATATTATTCCGTTGCTTGTTTTGATGTTTACATTTTCAAAAAAAGACAGCTACTTAACGGCATAAAACAACACCGTATTGAAGCAATACCGAATTAATGCGGTTTTAAAACAAGAATTTGCGCAAAGTTTTTGCATAAAACATTGATAAAATCTCCCCAAAACAGCTTTATTTGCCGTTTTGAGGAGCTTTTTTTATACATTTTGCAAAGTAGTAAAACCGTTTTGAACGACTCCGCAAATTTTATAAACGAATAAAAATTTATTCCATTTGCTTTCCCAGAAACACCGCCGCCGTTTGAATAAGTTTGGTTTCCACATCTTCGGGATATGAATCCTTATCTTCGGGAAGCACGGACATAACTATACCTATAATATCTCCTTCGGAAATAACCGGCATTGCGCACGAAACTATTAATTTTTCGTTACCCTCAAGCGCAAATTTGTTTTTTTCTTCTTTTTCGCGTACATATAAGGAACGGTTTTCCATAACCGTTTCGATTTCGGAAGATATTTTTTTGTCAAGGCAATCTTTTTTCGGCAATCCCGCAAACGCCACAACAGTATCTCTGTCGCAAATTAAAATCGGGTAATTGCAGGTACGGTAAAGCGTTTCGGCATATTGATTTGCAAAACCCGAAAGCTCTCCTATGGGGGAATATTTTTTAAATATAACCTCCCCGTCCCTATCCGTAAAAATTTCCAGCGGGTCGCCCTCGCGTATTCTCATTGTTCTTCTTATTTCCTTTGGAATTACCACTCTGCCGAGGTCGTCT
>CAZJCI010000218.1:0-3351 GCA_964544455.1 uncultured Oscillospiraceae bacterium | reverse complement strand
ACGCTGTTTGACGGTTTGACGATGATTGGATATTTAAATCCGAGCGATTCTTCGGCGGTTTCCGAATAATCGGAATTTTTACGGAAAATTTTGGTTTTGGGGTATAGTATTCCGTGTTTATCGCAAGCTTTATAGAAGCGTTCCTTTGAAATGAAATCGTCCATTATATCCATGGAACTGTATGGAACAATGAACCTTGGACGAAGTTTTTCGGCGTTTCGAGCTATTAGGTTGGCGTAATCGTCGGTGCAACCGATAAGAAAAAACACTTTGTTTTCGGCATTGTATTTTTGGTAAAATTTATCCATTTCCGCAAGAAAAACGCTGTCGGTATCCATATTTGGCACGGTTAAAAAGTTTATGAATTTTGAAGCTTTGGTGGCACCTATTTCGTATCTGCCGAAAGCATAGGAAACAACCCCGTATTCTTCGTAAAAAGCTCGAGCGACGTTATAGCAGTTTAAATCCGCTCCTATTATTACCGGAACGGGGATTTTATTATTTAGCATAGTATACCTCTTTATTATTTTTCATCGACAAAAAATCTTTTATACCAAACGAGAAATGTAAACACGGTCCAAATTTTGCGCCCGTTGTTGGCTTTGCCGTTATAATGGTCGTCAAGAAGGGCGTTTATTTTTTCCTTGTTGAAAAATTCGGAAACATATTCGGCGTTAAAGTATTCTTTAACCGTATTATAATATTTTTCTTCACGAAGCCAAATGCGAATCGGAACGGGAAAACCTTGTTTTTTTCTGTCTGCCCATTCGTCGGGAAGCGTTTTGTTTGCCGCTTTTCGGAAAACATATTTTGTATCTTTTTCGTTTACCTTGTATTCGTGCGGAATTTTTTCCGCCGTTTCCATAACGATTTTATCGAGAAACGGGACTCGCAATTCAAGCGAATGAGCCATACTCATTTTATCGGCTTTTAATAAAATATCGCCGGGAAGCCAAAGTTTCATATCAAGTTGTTGTTTTTTTGTGAGTTCGTCTTTATCGGCAACCGTTTTATATACTTCGGCAACAATATCGTCCGCACTTTTTCCGCCGCAACATTCAGGAGAAAGATATTCGGTTGCTTCTTTTGCGGAAAAAACAAGTGCCTGACCGAAAAAATAATCTTCCGGTCTGCCGCTTGAGCGCAACAAAAAGCTTTTTCCCTTAAAGGCGGGCAAAGGTTTTACTGCGGTTGCAAGAGCTTTTCTGATAAATGCGGGAACGATTTTTTTGAACTTTTTTACTTCTTTTGTATCTGCGTACCAATCGTAACCCGCAAAAAGTTCATCGGCTCCTTCGCCGGAAAGCACGACAGTGACGTGTTCTTTTGCCAGCTGTGCCAAAAAATACAGCGGTACGCTTGAAGGGTTTGACTGCGGTTCGTCCATATGATATTGAATTGTGGGAAAAGCATTAAAACATTCTTCGGGAGTTATGATTTTTTTATAGTTGGTTATGTTCAATCGTTTGGAAAGTTGTGAAGCATAATCCGTTTCGTTAAACTTTCCGTTTGCTTCGGAAAAACCGACCGAAAAAGTTTTGTCCGGCATAAGGCAAGCCGTAATATAGCTTGAATCCACACCGCCGGAAAGGAAAGAGCCCACGGTGACATCGGATATTTTGTGAGCTTTTACGGACTCGTTTACGGTTTTATCTATAATATCCACATATTCTTCAAAGGTTTTGTTTTCGGCTTCAAAGTTTTCGTCCCAATATTTTCCAAAGCTTAGAGTTCCGTTTTCGAAAATATAGTATGAGGCGGGTTCAAGTTTTTTTACGCCTTTCCAAAAAGTATCCGTGCCGCTTGAATATTGAAAAGTCATATACGGGCGCAAAGCGTCCTTATTGACTTGCTTTTTAAAATCGGGGAAATCCAAAAACGATTTTATTTCCGATCCGAACAAAAGCTCGTTAGCGTCCGTTAAATAATAATAGTGAGGTTTTATGCCGAATATATCTCTTGCACCGAAAAGGCGGTTGTTTTTTTTATCGTATATTACAAACGAAAACATTCCACGGAGTTTTTTCAGCATTTCAACGCCGTATTGTTCATAAGCGTGCACAAGCGTTTCGCTGTCGCCGTCGGTTATGAATGTGTGTCCTTTTTGCACAAGCTCTTTTTTTATTTCTTGAAAATTATATATTTCACCGTTAAAAACAACCGCAACGCTTTTATCTTCGTTAAGTATGGGTTGACAAGCTTTTCGGGAAAGGTCGATAATCGAAAGTCGGCGAAAGCCCAAAGCGACGTTTTCGTCGCAATATGTGTCTGCCATATCGGGACCGCGGTGAATAATTCTGTCCATCATTTTATTAACTGTTTCTGTTTTATTATTATATTTGTTTTTAAAATCAGTAAATCCGACAAATCCGCACATTGATAATTCCTCACTGTTTTTTATAATCGTATTGTTAATGGCTTTGTTTTTATATTACAATATTATACCACATACAGAACCGTATTTGCAACATAAAAATATAAAAAATGTAAATGTTTTGCAAAACAGCCGATAAAACAAACCAAACCGCACGTCAAGACTCTAACTTCTGCGTGCGGTCAGCATTTTGTTTAGAAAAAAGTCAAACAACGATAATACAAAAACTATTTAAAGATTATTTTTGCAAAATTCTTTTTGCCTCTTTTCAGTATGAAATCCTCTTTGGTAATATCTTCTTTTTTATAGGTTGCTTTAATGTCCGAAACCTTTTCTCCGTTGACAGATACGCCGCCTTGTTCCACCGCTCTGCGAGCTTCGGACTTTGAAGTTACAAGTTTCGACGCCGTTAACAGCGAAAGAATGTCGATTGCACCGTCCGTAAAATCGGCGGTTGAAATTTCAACGGTCGGCATATTTGCGGTTGACGCACCTGAGAAAACGGCTCTTGCGCCTTCCCGGGCTTTTTTTGCTTCTTCTTCGCCGTGAACAAGTTTTGTGAGATCGTAAGCCAATATTTCTTTTGCTTTGTTTAGGCGCGCGCCTTCCCACGATTGCATTTCCTGTACCTGTTCAAGCGGCAGGAAAGTCAGCATTTTTATGCATTTGAGCACGTCGGCGTCGCCAACGTTTCGCCAATATTGGTAAAAATCGTAGGGGCTTGTTTTGTTGGGATCGAGCCAAACCGCACCGTTGGCGGTTTTTCCCATTTTCTTGCCTTCGGAATTAAGCAAAAGAGTTATTGTCATTGCGTATGCGTCTTTGCCAAGCTTCTTTCTGATAAGTTCGGTTCCGCCAAGCATATTGGACCACTGGTCGTCGCCGCCAAACTGCATATTGCAACCGTAATGTTGGTAAAGATGATAAAAATCATAAGATTGCATTATCATATAGTTAAATTCAAGGAAAGAAAGTCC
>CAZJCI010000217.1:0-3421 GCA_964544455.1 uncultured Oscillospiraceae bacterium | reverse complement strand
GACTATGTGTACGCCGAAATTTTGGGAAAAACTTTGGAATATCTGAAAAATATGGGAAAGTATGTGCACAGTTCTACATACAACAGCTTTAACGCAATAATCAAACAATATTCAAACGACGAAGCTTTTAAAAAACTTGCAACGGATTACGGAGTTTTTTAACATACGTCTTAGCATTGTTTAAAAACAGCGGAGGTACTTAATATGAAAAAGGAAAAAATAAATAATCAAACGGAAAAAGAAATTGAAGAATCGCAATCCGACATTAAAGACGGCTCGCAAAAATCGCTGAAAGCACTTATTGTCGTTATGCTTATTATTGCCGTTGCCGTTATTGCCGTTGCCTGCGTAAGCGGATATATAAACCAAAAGCCTACCGTGGAAACGGATAAACACGTTGAGGAAATATTCGGTACGAGCTCCGATATAGATTCACAAAAAGAAAAATCTCCGATTCAGACCTTTTTGGATAAATTCGGCTCTTTTTGTTCGAATCTGTTCGGTACGAATCAAAAATCGAACAATTCCGACAACAAAAAAAATAACGAAAACGATAATAAAGACAGCAATTCGAACAAGCCCGAAATAAACACAAACAACAGCACGGTTGCGAATAACGGCGATTCCGCAATAAAGCGCAAAGACGAATTTTATAATTTTCTTGTTCTTGCAAAAGATAAGGGCAGCGGAAACACCGACACCATAATTGTTATTTCTTTCGACGTACCGAACAAAAAGATTGCGCTTATGCAAATTCCGCGCGACACTTGTGTGCTTTATAACAATAATCTCAGAAAAATCAATTCCATATATGCCTCCGGATATAACAGTTCGAAGGGCGACGCGTCGGAACGTGCGGAAAAAGGCGCGCAAGCGTTGAGCAACGTACTTGTGCAAAATTTCGGAATTGTTATAGACAGATTCGTTACAATTGACCTTCAAGGCTTTAGGGATATTGTCGACGCCGTTGGCGGAGTTGACGTTTATGTGCAAAAGGATATGAAGTACGTTGACAAATATCAAGACCTGAACATCAACTTAAAAAAAGGCAACAATCATTTGGACGGAAAAAAGGCGGAAGAATTCGTGCGTTTCCGTTACGGTTACGTGAATGCCGATTTGGGCAGACTTGACGCACAAAAAATATTTATGTCCGCTTTTCTTGACAAAGTATTCAGCATTTCCACCATTACAAAAATCCCCGAGCTTATTTCGCAAGTATTTAAATATGTAACCACAGACATAACTCTTCAGGAAGCAACATATTTCGGAACCAAACTTATTGAAACCGGTATGTCGCAAATAACGATGCACGAACTTCAGGGAAAACCTCAATATTATAACAACGTATCCTATTATTCGCCTTATAAACTTGCCAATCTTGACCTTGTAAATCAATATTTTAACGTGTTTAACAAAGAACTTGGCGAGGACAACGTAAATCCCAAAATGCTTGTTAAAGAACCCGCCGACAGCAGCTATACGGGCGGTCAAACGGCACAGGAAATTGAAGAGAACAATCCGACTCTTTCATATTTGTATTAACGTAAGAAAGGAATTATATTATGGAAGTTACAGATAAAAACTCAGCTAACATCAATGCTGTTCAGCACGAAAACGCAATGAAAATCGCTCAAAAAATTGCGGCAATCCTTGATTACAAAAAAGCAAAAGACGTTAAAATTTTAAATGTTTACGAAAAAACCGTTTTGGCGGACTTTTTCGTTTTTGCCACAGGTTCGTCCACAACCCAGGTAAATTCGCTTGCGGATGAAATTGAATTCAAGCTGAAAACCGAAGACGGAACGGAACCGTTGCGAGTTGAAGGAGCAGGAAGCGGCACTTGGGTTTTAATAGATTACGGCAGCATTATTGTTCATATTTTCGGTGTTCAGTCAAAAGAGTTTTATAAACTTGAAAAATTATGGGCAGACGGAACCGAAGTTCCTTTTGAAAAAATGCAAGATTAACGGTTATTGTCAATATATTAATTAGGAGTGTATATACAAATGAAACATGATTTCAAAACCATTGAAAAAAAATGGCAGGACAAGTGGGAACAAACCGGAGTATTTAAAGCTTCGCAAGACTACGCAAAGCCGAAATTCTACGGTCTTGTGGAATTTCCGTATCCCAGCGGCGCAGGTATGCACGTAGGTCATATCAAAGCGTATTCCGGGCTTGAAGTAATATGCCGCAAAAGAAGAATGCAAGGATACAATGTGCTTTTCCCTATCGGATTTGACGCATACGGTCTTCCCACCGAAAACTATGCAATAAAAACCGGTATTCATCCAAGACAGGTTACGGATATGAACATTGCAAAATTCACATCGCAATTAAAGCGTGTGGGATTTTCGTTCGATTGGGACAGAGTTGTTGATACCACCGAAGAAGGCTACTATAAGTGGACTCAATGGATTTTCAGAAAAATGTTCGATAATGGACTTGTGTTCAGAGCAACAACTCTTGTTAATTATTGCCCCAGCTGTAAAGTTGTTTTATCCAATGAAGATTCGCAAGGCGGAAAATGCGATATTTGTCACAGCGATATTATTCAAAAATCAAAAGATGTTTGGTATTTAAGAATAACGGAATATGCGGATAAACTTCTTTCCGGTCTGGAAAAAGTGGATTATCTTCCCAATATCAAGCTTCAGCAGGAAAACTGGATAGGACGTTCGGAGGGCGCATTTGCAAACTTTAAGCTTTCCGTAAATAACAATGAGGTTGACGATAATCTTAGAATTTACACAACCCGTCCCGACACAATGTTCGGCGTTACCTTTATGGTTATAGCTCCCGAACACCCGATTATAGAAAAATATCGTAAAAAAATCGCAAACATAGCCGAGTTGGACGCTTACAGAGATGAATGTGCAAAAAAGACCGAATTTGAGCGTACTCAACTTGTTAAGGATAAGACGGGCGTTTGTATTGACGGTATTACGGCAATAAATCCCGCAAACGGCAAGCAAATTCCCATTTATATTTCCGATTACGTTATGATGGGCTACGGCACCGGAGCGATTATGGCTGTTCCCGCACACGACGAACGAGATTATGACTTTGCAAAAAAATTCGGCATAGATATAATAGAAGTCATAAAAGGCGGCGATATTTCGAAAGAAGCTTACACAGGCGACGGAGAAATGATTAACTCCGAATTTTTAAACGGTATTGCCACCAAAAAAGAAGCTATTGAAAAAATGCTTGAGTTCCTTTCCGAAAAGGGTTGCGGAGAAAAGGGCGTTCAATATAAAATGAAAGATTGGGCGTTTAACCGTCAACGCTATTGGGGCGAACCTATTCCGATTATACATTGCCAAAAATGCGGAATGGTCGGCGTTCCGTATGAAGAACTGCCGTTAAAGCTTCCGAATATGGAAAACTTTGCCCCCGGAGAAGGCGGCGAAAGCCC
>CAZJCI010000216.1:0-3441 GCA_964544455.1 uncultured Oscillospiraceae bacterium | reverse complement strand
CGGCAAAATGAGGAAGAATAAGGATATTTCCGCATTCGGTCGTGATTTTTGCATCCAAATCGGCGTATTTTTCATTGCTTGCAAAATTACCCTTAAACCATTTAAGAGCCGCGCCGCCGGTAAACGAGAAAGCGTAGCACACATATTTTCCGTCAATATACGGAATAAACGCAAAACCTTGTTCACAAGCGGATAAATCTTCGGGAATACTATCAAAAACAGGGGTAATACATTCAACCGTGCCGCTTCCGTCCACAGCAACTCCGCTTTCATATGCACCCGCACCGATTGCCGAAGCAACTTGATCATGGCAACCTGCAATTATTTTTGTATTATTTAAACCGAATTTGTTTGAAATTCCGATTATTGTGCCGCACTGAACCGGCTTCGACATAAGGCTGATATCAATGCCGGCTTTTGAAAAAATTTCTTTGCTCCACTCTTTTTTACGTATATCAAACGCCATTGTTCGAGCGGCGAGCGAATAGTCGATGCAAGCGTTACCGGTAAGCATATAAGCAACAAAATCGCCGATAAGCAATACCTTGCCGATTTTTTCATAAAGCTTCGGTTTGTTGTTTTTTATCCAAAGCAATTTGGGAATACTGTACATTCCGTGAGGAGAACAACCTGCAATTCTTTCGGTTTCTTCTTTGTCGAACGGTGAAATATCGGCTCTGGGATCTGTATACAGCATTGAACCGGCAAGAACCTTGTCGTTTTTGTCAAGAATAACGAATGTTTCGCCGAATGAAGTTATACCCAAAGCTTCGGGAATGTTGACCGTTTGACTTATTACGCATTTTACGGAATCCATAATTGCGTTTGCGTCTATTTCGTGAAGTCCTTCGGCATACACCGAATCGTATTCTTTGTAATGATTTTCTATATAATTTCCTTTTTCGTCGTATACGGTGATTTTACAACCGCTTGTGCCAATGTCAAGTCCGCCGATATACATATTTTTCTCCTTGCTAAGAATATTTAATTCGCCGTAGTACGGCGAAAAACCGAAATCAAATTTCAATAATATCGTAACCCAAATAGTACTTAAAAGCTTCAAGCAAAACTTTTGCCATATGACCTTTACCGACGGCGGTGTGATGTCTGAATCCGTTTTGTCCCAAATTAATAAGCTTGGATTGAAGATTGTCGATTTTTGCAACGCCTCCGCAACCGAAAAATTCGGGTTCGATGTCTTCTCCGGTAAATTCGCCTTCGCCAACATATACCGTAAGTTTTCCGTTTTCCGTTTTACAGTTGGAATATGTCATCGGGAAAGCGGCAATTCTGCCTTCGTTACTGCCCCAACCGCAACCGGGATCGGCTTTTGCAAACATTTTGTGGTCTGTAACAATACCTTTTTCGGTCATTAAAGACTGAGCAATCGGACCGCAGTGGAAAAGTATAACTTTATTGGGATCGTCACCGTAATTGTTGTTCCAGTCAACGCAAGCCGTAGGTTGCTCGGAAGCAAGCTGCATTGCATACATATTTATGGCGGAACAAAGGTCTATTTCGCAGGAAGCGACAATACCTCTGTCGTTAAGTTCGGAAAGAAGTACGCACGGAGCAACGCCAAGAATGTCGTGCATTTCGTCCCAACATCTGAGTGTAACGCAATCAAGCTTATATTCTTCTATGTACCAATCAATAACAACGGAAATTTTTGCAAGCGTTGCAAGCTTGTTTTTTGGACATTGGCAAAAGTTTGTATAATTAACAAGTCTTTCTGTTTTTGCAATAACCGCAGGTTCATCGTCTTTCATATTTTGAACTTTGTAAATAAGTTCGGAAAGGTCAAAAGTTTCGCAGGTTATACCGTATTTTTGAAGTGTAATTTCATCATAACGTACGGTTTTAAACTTTGATGTCCTTGCGCCGATAACTCCGATCGAAAAACGTTTCATACCGTTGACAACACGGCATATTGCAGCAAAATCACGCAGATTTTGAGCAAATTCGGGAGTTGAAGGATGAACAACGTGCGGTTGAAGCATGGTGAACGGAATGCCGTATTGATGAAAAACGTCCGCAATGCTGAATTTTCCGCAAAAAGAATCGCGTCTGTGAGCAAAATCCATTTTACCTATTTCGTCTGGATAAGCTTGAATCAAAATCGGTACTCCCGCGTCCTGAAGAGCCGCAATTGCGCCGTTTTCGTCGCCGAAATTCGGCAAAGACAAAATAACTCCGTCATACTCGCCTTTGTGCGATTTTAACCACTGCGCATAAGCTCTGCCTTCGGCTCTTGTTTCAACAGCGCCGTATCTTGTCATTGAAGCGTCCGGAATTATATAATCGTAACCGCACGCTTTAATTGCCGCTGTCACTTCTTCTCTTGCGCCGGCAATAAGAGTTTCCGGAAAAAAGCCTCTGTTTCCGAAGTATAATGCAAATTTCATATTTATTCCCCTTTCTTTCCGAATATTTCGGATTAAACGTTTATATTATATCATTTTTTTGGAAGTCAGTATAGATAATTTTGTAACTATAATCTGTAATTTTGTCACGATAAACGTAATATCGGTTATTTATATTTGCTTGGAGGTTGTCCGTTTTCCTTTTTAAAAATTTTCGAAAAGTAATTATAATCTTTGAATCCTGATTTTTCTGCGGCTTCGGCAACAGAATAGCCTTGCTTTAAAAATTTTTCCGCAAGTTTTACTCTTTTTTTGCGAATATAGCTTGCAATGCCCATACCGTAAAGACTTTGCGATATTTCGTAAAGTCTGTTTTTGTTTATTCCGAATTTTCGGCATAAAGTGCTTACCGAAAGATCGGCGTACAAATTGTTGTTTATATAACTGTCAAGATGAAAAATAAGTTCTTCGTTATCAATTTTAAATAGTTCGCTAACGCACAAATAACAGGCGCAACTTTCCATAATTTTTGCCGCGGCACTTATTTGGTCTGACTTTTTTGCAACAAGCGAGGAAAACAATCGCTCTGCTTCCGAAAAGTCCTTGTCCGTAAAATTGCCGATATAATCCGTAATTTTGTTTTTCAAATTCTTTTTGTCGTTTTTCTCAACTATTTGACCGAACATTATATATCCTATGGTAATGTCGATCATACGCAAAGGCGAAACCGCTTCAACAAGTCCCGCATGACAGCGGTATATGTTAAAATTACTGTCTGCCGAACATTTACGAAAAGCCTCTTCGTCGCTTTTGTCGCAAAGCGCACGACCGTTTGAGTTTGTGCGAATTTTTCTGCAAAATTCGCAATCGTCTTCGGGGTATGCGGCAACTTTTACAAAATCGCTGTCGAATATTACAGGTCTGATTTTTGTCAGCGTATAAAAATCTTTCAATAATTCGGTAAGCTTTTCTTTTTCAAACAAAAATTTCATATGTTCACCTGCCGATAAATTCTTATAATAAGTTTATCACATATTTGCTTATATGTCAAGCGAACTTGTTTTACTTTAAAAAAATT
>CAZJCI010000215.1:0-3448 GCA_964544455.1 uncultured Oscillospiraceae bacterium | reverse complement strand
GGTAGGGATTTTTTTGGGGGTTATTGTGGAAAACTTCGATTTTAGCGGTTTATTTGCGGTTTGAGTAGTCAGCCGCCGTTCGGTTAAACAGCAAAAAACGCCCATATCGCCGAACCCACAAAAGAAATAACAACCCAAAACCGCCACCACCACAGCAACCATACAAGAAATAACAACCCAAAACCGCCCTTACCACAGCACCCCCAAAAAATTCCCCCCACCCAAAAGGAAAGTTTTTGCCACGCTTTTTTCAAAAAGCGGGTGAGGTCAAGGGCGCATAGCCCTTGTCGCACTCCGCAGAGTGCGAAACCCCCTTGCCGCCTATATTTCGTCAAAGAAACCGGGGGTAATTTTGACGGCGCAGGAGAAATCTTTAAGGTTAAAGCGATATTTTTCCGCAAGAGTCGGACCGCAGGAATTGGAACCAATGCCGCTTGTGCCGAAATCCACGCTCACAAAAATTTTATCGCTTTCGCAAAGTTCGTAATCGTGCGCCGTTTCCGTAAGCTCCGCCGAGCTGTGACGCATCGAGTTAAAGGAAAAATATTCTCCCTCAAACACGTTTTCAAACTTCAAACCGTTACCGCAAAGATTTTCAATATATGCCCTCCTGCAACCGAAGTGCGAAGAGTTTTCCTGCGGGCGTATATAGTGCTCGAAATTATCGTCAACGCTCTTTTCAAAAAATCCCACGTGCGAAGCAAGCCTCTTGTCCGGATAACTTTCATAAGGTCCGTAGCCGTAATACGCCATACGCTCAAATTTTCCGTCAACCGCAAAATAAAGCCCGAACTTAGGAAGATATACCGAATTTTCCCGCACCTTAACGTTCAATTCCACCGTGCAGGAACCGTCGGTATCAAAAGAATAAACCGCCTTAATGTTCATAATAGGAGTTTTGGATTTTGCACCCAAAGCATAGTCGGCAAAAACTTTCACGGAATCTTCCGAATTTTCCGCAATTTTCAAACCGTTCAAAACCGTCATGGTCTTGTCGTAACCCTCCCGCAACCATTCGTTCTTAATATTTCTGTCGTTGTCGGTGGGAGCTCGCCAAATCGAAAAATCAATCGGCGATTCCAAAAAGCTTTTTCCGTTGCGATAAATCGAACTTATCTTTCCGTTTTGTTTGTCGAAAACATAGCTTGTTTCGCCGCACAAAACACGTATGAAAAGTTCTTCCTCTTTTGCGCAAAGCTTGTTGTCGAACCGAGAGTCCCTAACGTCGTTTTCATCATATTGTAACTCAAAAAGCTCGAATTGGTCAAACGCAATTTCGTGCCCCGAGCTTGCCCATTCCCTGTTTTCGTTTGTAACGGTTCGCACGTTAAGAAAATATTCCCCCTCGTCCTCAAAAGCAAAAGCGTCGAAAAGCTTGAATTTTTTGCTCTTTCCGGGTGCGATTTTCAAATTTGTTTCACGCCCCGAAACAACTTCTTTTCCGTCGCATTCAACGTTCCACAAAAGGTCAAGGTCGCAAAGGTCGGTAAAGCTTCTCAAATTGGTAATTTTAATTTCACCCGTTTCAAAATCGCAAAGCTCGACGGAATAAGGCTTATACGCCTGCTTCATTTCCAAAAGCCCCGTGTGAATTTTTCTGTTCGGATAAACCAAACCGTCCACGCAAAAGTTGCCGTCGTTGGGATAGTCGCCGAAATCGCCGCCGTATGTAAAGCCCTTTTTGCCCTCTTTGCCGGGAACGTCCGTTTCAACCGAATGGTCGCAAAATTCCCAAACGCAACCGCCGAAAAACCGCTCTTCGCTACGCATAAGCTCCACATATTCCGCAATGTCGCCCGGTCCGTTGCCCATTGCATGGCAGTATTCGCACAAAAAATACGGCTTTTTGTGATTCTTGTCTTTAAAATATTCCCTAATTTCGGACGTCGGAGGATACATTCTGGATTCCACGTCGGAAATGTCCGCAAATTCGCCGGGTTTTCCCGCCATTGCCTCGTAATTTTCGGACGCACCCTCATAGTGAACAATATTTTGCGGATTTGCGGCTTTAATATAATCTTTCATCGCCCGATGATTTTTTCCGCAGCCCGACTCGTTGCCCAACGACCAAAAAATAACGCAAGCCCTGTTTTTGTCTCGCTGAAAAAGCCGAGCGGCTCTGTCCGTATAAGCGGCGGTCCATTCGTCGCTGTCGGAAAGAAAACTCCAGTTTTCGTGCGGATTCAGCCCCTCGATTTGAGCGTTCGCCATTCCGTGCGTTTCAATGTCCGCTTCGTCCACAACATAAAAACCAAGCCTGTCGCAAAGTTCGCAAAACCTCGGGTCGTTGGGATAATGCGATGTTCGCACAATGTTCACGTTGTGACGTTTCATAATCAAAAGGTCGTTTTTCATATGCTCAAACGGCACGGCGTGCCCCAAAATCGGGTGCGAATCGTGACGGTTCACGCCCAAAGCCGTAACCGCTTTTCCGTTAATAAGCACAACGCCGTCGGAAATCTTAAATTCCCTTATGCCTATTCTTTGCAAAATAACTTCGTCGCCCGAGGTTAAATATAAATCGTAAAGAAAAGGTTCTTCCGCCGACCACAAAAGACAGTTTTCCGCATTAAGTTCCAAAACTTCGCCGCATTGCCCGCTTGCAATAACTTCTCCGTTCGGCGAAATAAGCTCATAACTTGCTTCGCTCTTGCCCTCAAAAGAAATATCCGCCCGAATTTTTCCGTTTTTATATTCTTCGTCAACAAAAGACTTAACAAAAATATCGGAAATTCTGTTTTTGCTCCTTGCCAAAAGATAAACTTCGCGGAAAATCCCCGAAAGCCGCCACATATCCTGGTCTTCAAGATAAGAGGAAGCGCACAGCTTAAAAACAAGCAAAGTAACCGTGTTGGTTCCCGCTCTCAAAAAGCTTGAAATTTCAAATTCGCTTGTACAGTGACTGACCGTGCTGAATCCCACATATTTACCGTTAATATAAAGATAAAAACAGGAGTCCACGCCCTCAAATTCAATAAAAACGTCCCTTTCCGCAAAAGCCTTTGAAACTTCAAACCTGCGGGAATAAACCGCGCACGGATTTTTTTCCGGCACGTGCGGCGGGTTAAGCGGAAAAGGATAGTTAATGTTGGTATAGTTCGGCACGTCCTCGCCGTTTTTTGTTTCCGTCTGCCAGGATTTCGGAACGTCGATTCTGCCGCAATAATCCGGCAAATCTTCCGCAGTAAGGTCAAGGTCCAAATCTCGTTCGCTGTCGAAGTGCGCAAAGCCCCATGCGCCGCAAAGACTCTTAAAATACGGAGAGTTTTCCCTCACGCCCTTTTTGGCGTTTTTCGTCGTTTCGTAAGGAATAAAGTACGCCCTCGGCTCCACCGTGTTTTGGTGAAGAACTTTCGGCGTTTTGTGTAATTCGTGTGTCATTCTGTTCTCCTTTAAGCGTTATATAAAATAAAAATATAAATGTAAATAAAACCGTTGAATAAAACGG
>CAZJCI010000214.1:0-3475 GCA_964544455.1 uncultured Oscillospiraceae bacterium | reverse complement strand
CAAAAACTTAATTGCGTTTAGAATATAATAACATACTTTTCCAAAAAAATCAAGTATATTCAAATGTTTTTGCAAAATAAACAATTTTTTATTGAAATTAATATAATATTGTGTTATACTTTCAAGTAAAAAAAAGGACGACAACCCGTTATGAACACTCACAACAGTTGCATATATTATGAATTCAGCAAACATAATTTCACCAATCCTCAAAAATTGGGAGGAATAACTTTATTTCAAGCCGGCGAATTGCGCCTTTCGGACAAAGGTGAAATTCCTACGCACACGCAAGTTTGCTTTGAAATAAGCTACGTTTTGTCCGGAAGCGGATTTTTCCGTACAGACGAAACCGAAATCCAAGTATTTCCCGGCGACGTTCACATAATATCCTCAAACGCAAAGCACAAAATAGTCGCCGCCCACCCAAAAGGTTTAAGATTCGCATTTTTGGGCTTCAATTTAAATCAAGATTTTCCCGTCGGCGCAAAATGCGATATCGAAAATCTTTTTAACAAAAATCCGCAAAAAGTTTGCAACGATCCCGACGAATTGGGCAAACTTTTCGGAATACTGATAAACGAAAGCTATAACACCGGAAAATATAACGAACTCGCACTCGAACACATAATAAGTTGCATACTGATATTGCTTTTGCGCCTGTTCAACAACGAAAAAAACAAGGAATTTTCTCCGTCGGAATCAAAAATGTTCATAGGTCAACCCATTTACGACATCATACGTTTAATAGAAAAAAATCCCTTTTCCTGCCCCACTGTTTCCAAAATTGCCGAAATGTTCAATTACAGCGAAAGCTATATTTCACACTTGTTCAAAGCAAAAACGGGAACGGACATACGCAACTATATTGTCGGAACAAAGCTTGACTGCGCCCGCCGAATGCTTACGGAAGAAAAAATGAGCGTTTCGGAAACAGCTCACGCCGCAGGCTATGCGTCGGTTCAAAGCTTTTGCAAAAGCTTCAAAAACAAATTCGGACAAACGCCGTCAAAAATAAAGGAATCCGAAACGCCGCAAAAAGCAGATTGGGACACATAATTTGACACTCCGATATATTGCATATTTTTGTGATTTATATTATAATATTCTCAAGCAAACGCTTAAATAAATACGAAAGGACAAAATAACATGAGTAAAGTAAAAGTCGCGGTCATAGGCTGCGGAAACATTGCAAACTCTGCGCATATCCCCTCATACCTTGCTTGCCCGGATGCGGAAATAAAATATTTCTGCGATATTATCCCGGAAAGAGCGCAAACCGCCGTTGAAAAATACGGTTGCGGAACGGCAATAACCGATTATAAAGTTGCCATAAACGATCCGGAAATCGAAGCCGTTTCCGTTTGTACCCCCAATAAAATGCACAGCATAATAAGTTGCGACGCATTGCGCGCAGGCAAACACGTGCTTTGCGAAAAGCCCGCCGCAAGAACTCTTTCGGAAGTTATCGAAATGCAAAAAGTTCAGCACGAAACAGGCAAAATTCTAAACATAGGCGTGGTCAACCGTTTTAACGACGGAGTAAACAAAATCAAAAAAATAATTGATAACGGCGAACTCGGCGAAATTTATTCTGTTTACGTTTCTTTCCGAGCATACCGTTCCATTCCCGGACTCGGCGGAGCTTTCACCACCAAGGAAATTGCGGGCGGCGGAGCTTTAATAGATTGGGGCGTACATTATATCGACATAGTTATGTACTGTTTGGGAGATCCCGAACCCAAAACCGTAAGTGCGGAAGCTTTTTGTAAACTCGGCGTTGATATGAAAAACTATAACTACACAAGTATGTGGGCAGGACCGCCCAAATATGACGGCACATACGATGTGGACGATTCCGTTATGGGACTCATAAGAACTTCCGGAGCAACCATCAACATTCACGGTGCTTGGGCGCAAAACATAGGCGAAGCGGAACAATATATTGATTTTATGGGCACAAAGGGCGGAATCCGCCTTTATTACGGCAAAGATTTCGTTCAGTGGGGCGAAAAAGACGGTATGCTTTCCAAAACAACATACAGTTATAATTCTTCAAATATGTTCCAAAACGAAATAAACGCCTTTGTAAAATGCGTAAGAAGCGGCGAAAAACTTCCCTCGCACATTGATAAAGCCATCATCACGGCAAAAATTCTTCAGGGCGTATACGATTCTTCCGACGCACACAAGGAAGTAACGCTATGAAAAAAATCGGCTTTATAGATTACTATTTGGACGAATGGCACGCCAACAATTATCCCGAGTTCATAAAGAATACTTCAGATGATTTTTGCGTTTCATACGCATGGGGTAAAATTGATTCTCAAAAAGAAAACGGACTGACAAACAAAGAGTGGGCGCAAAAATACGGCATAGAACTGTGCGAAAGCGTCGACGAAGTAATTCAAAAAAGCGATTGTCTGATAGTACTTTCACCGGATAATCCCGAAATGCACGAAGAACTTTGCCAAAAACCGCTTTCTTCGGGAAAACTTGTTTATGTGGACAAAACGTTTGCGCCGGACGCCGAAACAGCCAAACGCATATTCAAAATTTCGGAAAGCGGCAAAACAAAAACATATTCAAGTTCCGCACTGCGATTTGCAAGCGAACTTCAAGACTTCAAAGATTTCCCCATAAATCGTCTTTACACCCGTGGTCCGGGCGTTTACGAAATTTATTCCATTCATCAAATAGAACCAATCATAACTCTTATGAACTCACAACCGAAGCGAGTAATGTTCACCGGTACAAAAACAAATCCCTCAATGATAATCGAATTTTCCGACGGAAGATATGCTCAAATGTATCAGGCGGCAAACGCCGATTTTGAAATTTGCGCCGTTGACGAAAGCAATAATTCGCTTATCAGAACCATAAAATCGGACTTTTTTGCAAACTTCATAAAAGATTTGCTGGATTTTTTCAAAAACGGAGAAATCAAGGTTCCGCACGCTCAAACGGTAAGCGTAATAGCGGTGCGAGAAGCGGGATTCAAAGCAATGAACACACCTTTTGCTTGGGTTGAAGTTTAAATATTCATTTTTCAAGGTGAATCGGCAAAACAAATTTATGCGCAAAAATTTTCCCGAAATCGGCAAAAAATCCGATTTCGGGAATTTTTGTTTGAAATGACCTCAACGCCCTTTTCAATTTGCCATTCATAAATTCATTTGCCATAGCCACTTGCAAAAAAATACGGTGAAAATCACCGCCGCATTTTGTTGCAAAATATATTTTTCTTTTTCGATTCAGCAGTTTAGGTTGAAAATTCGCCTTTTACCGACTTTTTCGGAAAAATGCGATATATTGGCGTCAAACCGTTTGCTCAACCTCACTCGCTTTAAAGCGCATAAAAACGCCCTAAAAAAGCAAGCCGAAAACATATCGTCACAAGTTTCAAAAAAACGACGGCGGGAATCCCCGCCGCCAAAATTTTAATACAAAATCAGTTTGTATAGTTGTCAAAATATCC
>CAZJCI010000213.1:0-3511 GCA_964544455.1 uncultured Oscillospiraceae bacterium | reverse complement strand
TTTTCCTTCGGAATCAAAAACAACAGAACCTTTGCCGGAAACGATTTCCACCGGAAATCGAGAATAAGTATTTGCTATATATTTTTTATCCAATTCTTTAATATTGCTCATAATGTTTTCCTTTCAGAATCATCAATCACCATTGTACCTGCGCCTTCGTCGGTAAAAAGCTCCATAAGGATTGAGTGAGGAACTCGACCATCCATAATGATAACTTTTTTCACTCCTTTGTTGATGGCATCTATGCAACAATCAACTTTTGGAATCATTCCTCCGGATATTATTCCTTCCTCTCGGAGCTTTGCGGCGTCGCTAACAGTAATTTCGGGAATAAGGGTAGAGGAGTCGTCCTTATCTCGAAGTACGCCGGCAATATCAGTCATCATAATAAGAGTTTCTGCGTACATAGCACCGGCAATATAAGCCGCCGCTGTATCGCCGTTTATGTTATATGCATTGCCGTCTTTGTCGCAACCGATTGTTGAAATAACCGGAATATATCCTTTTTCCAATAAGTCAGATATCGGAGCAACATTAACGCCTGTAATTTTTCCCACATAGCCAAGACGTTCGTCTTTCATAACGGCTTCAATAAGTCTTCCGTCCATACCGGAAATCCCCATTGCTTTTCCGCCTTTTGTTTCCAAAAGATTTACAAGTGATTTATTAACTTTTCCCGCTAAAACCATTTGAACTATATCAATGGTTTCTTTATCCGTAACTCTTAAGCCATCAACAAAAACAGCTTTCTTTCCGAATTTTTCCATCACTTCGCTTATTTCAGGTCCGCCGCCGTGAACAAGTACAATTTTCACCCCAATTAGCCATAAAAGAACAATATCTTCCATGACTTGGAGTTTTAATTGTTCATTAATCATTGCATTACCTCCGTACTTTACAACAACAACTTGCCCATTATACTTTTTCATATATGGAAGTGCTTGAGTCAGTACTTCGGCGCGTTCCGCGTTGGAAAATTGATTATTCATTATTCGTAAACCTCCGAAAATTGTTTGATATCTGTTTTGAATAAATTTAATCAGGTTCTGTAATCTCCGTTGATTTTTACATAATCGTATGTAAGATCACATCCCCACGCAACCGCAGTTCCGTTTCCGTTACCAACGCTTATCAAAATTTCTATTTCTTTTTCAAGAAGAATTTTTTTGGCGATGTCTTCCGAAAAGTCAATTCCGGCTCCGTTTTTACAAACATCAACAGTTCCCTTTGCTGATTTGAACGAAACGTCGACTTTTGATACATCGATATTGGCACCGCTGTACCCAATAGCGCACAAAACACGTCCCCAATTTGCGTCTGCGCCAAACATAGCCGCTTTTAAAAGGCTTGAGCAAATTACACTTTTAGCAACGATTTTTGCTGTTTTATCGTCGATTGCACCATTTACTTTACATTCAAGAAGCTTTGTTGCGCCTTCACCGTCGCCGGCAATCATTCTGCAAAGATAAACAGTCACGGTATTCAACGCTTTCATAAATTCTTTGAAATCTGCGTCATCCGATGTTATTTCGTTATTACCTGCCATACCGTTTGCAAGAACCGCAACCATATCGTTTGTAGATGTATCTCCATCAACGCTGACCATATTGAATGTATTTGCAATATCGCTTTTAAGAGCTTTTGAAAGCATTTCCGATGAAATTGCGCAGTCTGTTGTGATAAACACAAGCATAGTGGCCATATTCGGATGAATCATACCGCTGCCTTTGGCAATTCCTCCGATTTTACAAATTTTACCGCCAAGCGAAAACTCAACAGCAATTTCTTTTTTTACTGTATCGGTGGTCATAATTCCTTCGGCGGCGGAAGCACCGCCGTTTTTACTAAGTCCCGAAACAAGTGACGGTATTCCGGAAACAATAGGATTGATATTCAAAGGTTGACCGATAACGCCGGTTGAAGCGACAATAACGTCGCCGGAAGAAATTTTAAGTTCATTTCCCAAAACAGAACACATTTTTTCGGCAATTTCTATTCCGTCGGCATTACAAGTATTAGCATTTCCGCTGTTGCATATAACGGCTTGTGCTTTACCGTCCGAAATGTTGTTTTTAGTGACTGTCAACGGTGCGCCTTTAACAAGATTTGTTGTATATACCGCTGCAGCAGAAGCAATTTTTTCGCTGTATATTAATGATAGATCGCGTTTTGTTCGATTTTTACGTATTCCGCAATGTACGCCGTTGGCATAAAAACCGGTTGCGGCACAAACGCCGCCATTTATAATTTTCATTTATTTATCCTTACCTTTCAATTTTATTTAATATACCAATCCTGTTGTTTCATCAATCCCGAGAACTATATTCATATTTTGAATAGCCGCTCCGGAAGCACCTTTTCCAAGGTTATCAAAACGTGAAACGAGTATTATTCTTTCGTTATTTCCAAATACGGAAATTTGCATATCATCGCGTCCTGTAAAAGCCGCTGCCGAAAGGAATCCGCCGTCCTCGGAAACATTCGCGAATTTTATAAGTTTGCTTGTATATGTATTTTTATAAATATCTTTTATATCTTCAATTGTACCTTTAACGTCTTTCATATTAATCGGAACAGTAACTTCCATTCCGCTGAAAAAATCTGCAACAATCGGGCAAAAAACGGGTTCAATATTAAGATTACAAATTTTCTTCATTTCCGGGAGATGCTTGTGATTTTGCAGAATTCCGTATTGTCTTGGCGCTTTAAGCAGAATATCGGTCGTTTCGCTTTCATATTCGGAAATCATTTTTTTTCCGCCGCCTGAATAGCCTGTAAGTGAAAAACAGCTTAAACAAGTATCTTTAGAAAGAATTCCGTTTATAACAAGCGGTTGTATTAGCGAAATAAATCCGCTTGCATGACACCCGGGATTTGCGATTCTTTTGGATATAGCTATTTTATTTCGGTAATCGGATATTTCGGGAAATCCGTAGCACCAAGATGGATTAGTTCTATGTGCCGTTGAGGTGTCGATAATAACCGTATTTGGGTTGTTGCATAATGCAACAGCCTCTAAAGCGGCAATATCCGGAAGGCATAAAAAAACAATATCAGCTTCATTAATAGCTTGTCTTCTTGAGTCTGTATTTTTTCTGTATTCCTCGGGAAGAGTAATTAAGCTTATATCTTTTCTTTCAAGTAATCTTTCTCTTATCCTTAGGCCTGTTGTTCCCGCACTTCCATCTATGAAAACACGTCGCACTATTATCATCCTCTCTGTATTTTATGCGATATTCAATTCACTTGTATATTATACCGCATAAATGATGTTTTGTCAAGTGGTTTGTGAATATTTATGCAAAAAATGCATATTATTTTTTGTTAAATATAATTGTACCAACTAATTATAACATAATTTGTTTATTATGTCAATGCTTATATTATAATTGCAATAGAAATGTAAATTGAAGTGAATTCCCAAAGTAAATTCCATAGTGGAATTTGGAGTGGAATTTACATTGGGAAAGAATATGTGGTAGAATTAAGTCCGGGAAAAGGAGGTTCCGGA
>CAZJCI010000212.1:0-3604 GCA_964544455.1 uncultured Oscillospiraceae bacterium | reverse complement strand
TAAAAATTTTTTGTGAAATTTTGATTTTCCTCTTGACTTTTAATAGTTAGTCTAACTTTTTTTGCATAGCATATATATTATACCGAGTTCAAGTGTTTTTTTCAACCGAAATTTGCGAATATACGGTGAATATTGCAACATACCTCAAAATTACAATTAACTGTTGACAAATAAAACATATTGTGTTAAAATGATTTCGGTAAAACCAAAAATAAAATTCGGAGGATAAATCAATGATAATAAAAACATCTGTGGAAAGAATAAGAGACCCGTTTGTGCTTGTCGAAAACGGAGTATATTATCTTTACGGAACCGGAAACACAAAAGATAATTGGAATAATACAATTTGGGCATGCCTAAAAAACGAAAGCGGTAAACTTGACGGAATGTGGGAACAAACGGAAAATATTGTATACACGAAGCCGCAAAACGCAATAAAGAATTTTTGGGCTCCCGAAGTTCACAAATACAACGGCTCTTTCTATATGTTCGCAACCTACTATTCTTCCTTAACAAATCACCGAGGTTGCTCAATCCTAAAATCAAATTCTCCGCTCGGACCGTTTAAGGAAATAACAAACGGTCACGTAACGCCGCCGGACTTGGACGCCATCGACGCAACTTTTTATGTTGATTCGCAAGGTCAACCGTGGATAGTTTTCGTTCACGAATGGACCTGCACACCGGACCACGTGGGAAGAATGGCGGTTGCAAAGCTATCGGCGGATTTAACGCATATGATTTCTCAACCGCAAGAGCTTTTCCGAGCCGACGATCCCGAATGGACAAACAAAAAAGTAACCGACGGCTGTTTTATGTATACCGCCCAAAACGGCGAACTCTTAATGCTGTGGTCCAATTTCGCGGAAGAAAAGGGCTATTGCGTCGGAGTTGCCCGAAGCAAAAACGGAAAAATCGACGGAGAATGGATTCACGATAAAGAACCGCTGTTTTCCAAAGATTTAACCGGAGAATATGACGGCGGTCACGGAATGATTTTCAAGGATACGGACGGAAAACTCTACCTTTGCCTGCATTCCCCCAACACTCCGAACGAACAAACAGGCGAAAGAACCGTGTTCATACCCATTCAAGATAACAACGGAAAACTCAAATGTATTATCTGATTAAAAAATATAAAAAGATAGATGATAAAAATATAAGATGATAAGGAGAATACAAAATGGACGCCGCAAATAAAACCGATTGGTTCTACAACAAAAAGTGGGGCATATTCACTCACTATATCTCAAAGGAAGTAAACTCCGATCCTCTGCACGCCCAAGGTCGCCAGGGAACAAGTTGGTCGGATTGCGTTGACGAATTCAACGTCGATTCGTTCGTAAATCAAATTGCCGAAGCCGGCGCAGGATATTTAATTTTCACGGTTATGCAAGGCGAACGCTATATGTGCGCCCCCAACGACGCTTTCAACCGAATCACCGGTTCCGTTCCCGGCGAAGCCTGCTCCAAGCGAGATTTAATAATGGAAATTGCCGACGCTCTGGAAAAAAAGGGAATAGATTTATTGCTCTATTTCACCGGCGACGGCCCGCATATGGACCCGTTTTCGGCTCATTCTTTCGGCTATTACGACAGAACAAATCAAAAAGTTTCACTGTCTTTCGTGGAAAAATGGTCGGAGGTCGCAAAAGAATATTCTTTAAGATACGGCAAAAAAGTCAAAGGTTGGTGGATTGACGGTTGCTACGACTTTTTCGGCTATACCGATGAGCATTTCAAAATATTTTCCCAAGCACTAAAAGCGGGCAATCCCGAAAGCATAGTTGCGTTCAATCACGGAATACGCCATAACGCCACGGAAAAATTTCATCTTTACAGTAAATACGACGATTACATCTGCGGCGAAGAAAATTCTTTCGATATTTACCCCGAAGAACGCTATGTTTGCGGAAAATATCAGTGGCACACGCTTGCGCACCTCGGAATACCAAAAGATTTCTTTTCGTGGGGAAAAATGGCGTGGGATAAACCCGGAAGTATGTATTCCACGGAAGAAATGGAAGATTACATCAACCGAGTTCACGAACTTGGCGGAATTGTTTCGGTCGATGTGTGCATACTCCGCAACGGTATGATCGATAAAGCTCAAATTTCCGTTTTAAAGCATATGAATATTAAGTAATAACGCAAAAATCACCAACAAATACCCCAAAAATCCCCCCAAAAACAACCGAACAATAAAATGAAATGAAACGAAAGGAAATAAAAATGAAAAAACTGTCGGCATTAATCCTTTGCGCAATACTAACGGCAAACATAATTTTCGGCACGGTCCTTGCCGCACCCGCCCCCAACGAAAGTTCCGCAGAAGCCGAAAAGTTGCTCATCGAATTTTTCAACAACAAAAAAAACGAACTTAACGGTTCCGATAATGATTATGCCTTTTTGGCAGATATAGATAACGACGGCAACCCGGAATTTTTATTCGATAATGAGCATATACACGGTATGAGTTTGTCGGTTTACAAAGTCATCGACGGCAAGGTAACGGAAATGTCGAATAGTATCAGTGGTGGTTATGGTACCCGCATACATTGGGATATAAACTTATTGCTGGATGACGATGGACACATGTATTTGTATACAGTAATGTCTTCGGGGAACCCTTGGGAGTTCGGTTATGGAACGTATAATTCTCATGAGATAAGCGAATGGACAGAAAATGGTGAAAAAATGCTGAAATATATTGGTTTCAGCTTAAAAATAAACGGCGACGAAATAGATTATTATTATTCAACGGAATTAGACGGTCCAACCGTAAAAATTACCGATTCCGAAGAAGATATAATTTATTCCGAATTCGAAAACCTAATAAAACCATACATAGTTTGGACGGAAGATTCCGAATACCAAAACCGGCTCGACACCGATATTTGGGAAAAACAAAAAGAGCTTTACAAAAAGAATTCAACCGTTTTCAACGAACAAAGCATAATTTTGCAAATAGGAAATTCGTGTATGGACGTTGACGGAGAAACAA
Source organism: uncultured Oscillospiraceae bacterium (assembly GCA_964544455.1). Lineage (GTDB taxonomy): Bacteria > Bacillota > Clostridia > Oscillospirales > CAG-382 > SIG622. The sequence goes on along the minus strand of CAZJCI010000212.1, from coordinate 600 downwards.
AACCGATTGACGCCGAATATAATGTAGCTCCGATTATAAAAGACGAAAGAACGCTTGTTCCTGTGCGCGCTATTGTTGAAGAAATCGGCGGATCGGTGGAATGGGACGCGGAAAACTGTGCGGCAACGCTTTCTTACGGAGAAGCGGAAATAAAATTGGTTATAGGCGAAAACATCGCATATTTAAACGGCGTTCCGCGCGTTTTGGATGTAGCTCCGATTATAGAGAACGGAAGAACAATGTTCCCGATAAGATTTATTGCGGAAAATTTCGGATTTGACGTAAAATGGAAAAAATTGACGAATCAAATTATCGTTTCCGGATACGACAATCACGGCAATTTTTAAAACAAAGCCGCCGCATTTTTATAAATTACGGCGAAACATAAAGTGATTTTACAGATTTGCTGTTTAAAAAATCGAAGATATTAAAAACTGTGTAAATCAAAAAACGTCTCCCTATAATAAGGAGACGTTTTATTATAATCAAAAGCAAATTACTTAGCCGCTTCTTCAACAGCAACCGCAACGGCAACCGTTGCGCCAACCATCGGGTTGTTACCCATACCGATAAGTCCCATCATTTCAACGTGAGCGGGAA
>CAZJCI010000211.1:0-3622 GCA_964544455.1 uncultured Oscillospiraceae bacterium | reverse complement strand
CTTGCGGTTTTGGGCTGATTCCGCCGTATTCTTTAAGTTTCGGTAAAGGCATGTCAATAAGTGGCATATCAAAAACGCTCCTTTGTTTTTATAATTTTAATATCTCTTATATTATACGCCAATTTATAAATTTGTCAATACTTTACGCAAAATTTTGCACAAGTTTTATGTTACATATTTTTTGTAAGTTTCAACGTTACGGAAAATATAATCTTTCTTATTGACAAATAAACATTTATTTGCTAAAATAATCTTAAAAACCGCATACGCATATAAGAAAAGGAAGTTGAATATGAAAATTTATCCGTTAAAACTAAAAAGCGTTTTAAAAGACGCAATTTGGGGAGGCACAAAACTGTCGGAAAAATACGGTCTCGGCAAAAAAGGTCAAAAAATAGCCGAAGCATGGACCTTAACGCTTCGAAAAGACGGCGAAAGCATAATAGAAAACGGCGAATATTCCGGAAAAACTTTGGCGGAATATGCCGACGAAATTGGAATGGATAAACTTTGCGGAGAATCGTTTCTCAAAAAAAATCCGTTTGATTTTCCATTGCTTGTAAAGCTTATCGACGCCGCGCAACCTCTTTCGGTGCAGGTTCATCCCGACGATGAATATGCGCATTCCGTAGGAATGGAAATGGGGAAAACCGAAATGTGGTATATTGTCGATTCCGCGCCGGATTCAAAGCTTATAATCGGATTGAAAAAGGATGCGAATATAAATTCAGCCGAATTTGCCTATGCGCTGGAAAACGGAAATATATCCGAATACTTTAATTATGTCGCAGTTAAGCCCGGCGATATATATTATATCCCCGCAGGTTTGGTGCACGCAATAGGCAAAGGAATTTTAATTGCCGAAATTCAGCAAAATTCCAACACAACATACAGAATATACGATTACAACCGTTTGGGTGCCGACGGAAAACCTCGCGAACTGCACCTGAAAAACGCTCGCGAAACAATTAAAAACGATTTTTCAAACGATAAATCAACGGTAATCAACCGTTGTTCGGAAATATTCGGAATCCCTCAAAACGTTGTCGATTCTAAATATTTCAATACGTCCGTGCTTAAATTCGCAAACGGCGGCTCATACGCCTACACAGGCGGCAAAATGACTCATATTATGTGCGTTGCGGGCAACGGCGGAATCGAATATACCGATGGATTGAATAATCAAAAAATCAACCTTTCCGCCGCGCAAAGCGTGCTTGTTCCGTACTCTTTCGGAAGTTACAGTATTTATTCGGATTCAAACGCCGATTTTATAATTTCTTCCGTAGAATAGCGGTATATTCGATATTTTTTTAACGTAATTGTGAGGATAGACGAATTTTTTAAATAACTTTTGCGTAAATCGTCATTCTGTCAGTAGATTTTTTGGTAAAAATATGTTAAAATAGAACTATCGAAAATAAATGCAAAACGGAGGGACTGTTTTTATGTCCAAGTTTAAATCTTTTCTTAAAAGAAAAAATATTATCATTTCCCCAAAACTCTATTTCATCGATTGTATGAGTTCGTTGGCGTTGGGACTGTTTGCAACTTTGCTTATAAGCACAATTTTTTCAACCGTCGGAAAATACGTTGCGCAAATTAACGCAATTTCAAATATCGGCGTTTTTCTTAACGAAACGGCGTCTTTTGCAAAAGCGGCAACGGGAGTCGTTCTCGGCGTTGCGGTTGCAAATTCGCTTAAAGCTCCGCCGCTTGTGCTTTTCAGTGCGGGAGTTGTCGGAATGTGCGGAAACGACCTTGCAACAGTTTTTGAATTTGCCGGCGCGGAAAAATCAATTTCCGCAGGTCCCGCAGGCGCGTTTATTGTTACAATAATTGCCGTTGAAATCGGAAAAGCCGTTTCAAAGGAAACAAAAGTCGATATTCTTGTAACGCCAACAGTAACAATATTTGTCGGCGTGCTTGCGGCAAAGCTTATTTGCCCCGCAATATCCTACATAATGTATTGCTTGGGTAATTTTGTAAACACCGCAACCGAAGCCCAACCCCTTATTATGGGAATAGTGGTTTCGGTAATTGTCGGGATAGTGCTTACTTTGCCCATATCCTCTGCGGCACTTTGCGCTATGATAGGTATCACCGGAATTGCAGGCGGTGCGGCAACGGTAGGTTGTTGCGCTCAAATGGTCGGTTTTGCTGTAATATCTTTCCGTGAAAACGGATGGGGCGGCATTGTTGCTCAAGGACTCGGCACATCAATGCTTCAAATGGGAAATATTGTAAAGAAACCGATAATATGGCTTCCGGCAACGCTTGCCGCCGCAATTTCCGGTCCTGTTTCAACTCTTGTTTTTAAGCTGAAATGCACGGGCGTTTCCGCCGGAATGGGAACTTGCGGTCTTGTGGGACCTCTTGGAATTTTTGCCGATATGGGATTCGAAAATGCAAATGCGTGGATAGGAGTTATAGTTTGCTGTATTCTTCTTCCCGCCGTTCTTTCGGTAATATTCAACGAAATTCTAAGAAAATTAGGTCTGATAAGCAACGGCGATTATAAGCTTGAACTTTAATAACAACCTCTAATATAATACGCGAATTTCAAAGACGCCTCTTTTGAAATTCGCGTATATTTTTATAATTATTTGAATGCGATTAATAATGCCGCGTGTAATTTTGTAACATCAAAAAGCGAAATCTGTTTTCAAAACGAATTTTAAATACGGTTTATCTGTAATTTTTTGCGTGAGCATAGCCGCATTTTCGGCAAAGTTCTTCGCATACGTTTTTCGCTTCAAGCGTTTTTTTTAATTTTTGTGTGCGAGGCGAGTTAAGAATGTCTGCAAATGAACTTTTAAAAATATTACCGAGATTAATTTCTCCGTCGGCGTCCAAACAGCAAGGCACAACTGTCCCGTCCGAAAGAATGCCTATCTGATCTCGCAAACCTCGGCATCCGTGAGCCGAACCGTAATCTTTTCCGTTAATATCCGGCCACTCAAATAAATCTCCCCATTCAAGAAATACTTTTTCACATATCTTATATCCGCTGTATATTTCGGTCCATTCGGATTCATTTTTATCAAAAAACGAATGTAACTTCAATATGATTTTGTCGTTAAGTTTTTGTTTGCCGCCAATGTTCCAAAGTCTTAAAACCGAAATTATCCCTTTGTCGGCGGCTTTTCGGCAAAACTCACAGCATTCGCTTAAATATTTTTCAAGATTTTCTGAAGAAACGTTTCCTTCAAAAGATTGCAATGAAATGCTTACCTTAAAAAGGGCGGGGGAACGCAAAAGCACGTCGCCTTTTTCTTTTAACAATGTGCCGTTGGTTGTAAGTATAACCTTAAATCCCAACGAATACGCAATATCCAAAAAATCACCGATATTTTTGTGTAACAACGGCTCGCCCATAAGATGAAAATAAAGATATTGCGCAAAATGTCGAACTTCCGTTGCCGCTTTTGCGAACTCTTTAATACTCATATATCTTATTTCACGTTTTGTTCCATGGCAAAAATCACAATTCAAATTGCACGCATTTGTTATTTCAAGAAAAACTTTATTCGGCACGATTCTTCTCCCGACTTGTTTTTTTATTAAATTTTCGATAAAAACGCCGTTGCAAAAATCCGCACCGCGTTAATATCTGCATACA
>CAZJCI010000210.1:0-3654 GCA_964544455.1 uncultured Oscillospiraceae bacterium | reverse complement strand
AAAGTTCGGATATTAAGAGTTCCGCTCGACCACAACCGACAAGTCCGAACTTTTTATCATAAAAGAGTTTTTCGGAATCGTCATAGAAATACCGAGTAGTGATTAAATTCTCTACTCGGTATTTTGCTTGGTTAACAGAGCATTTTAAGACTTTGCGGTTCAATAACAGTTCCACCTTGTTTTTTATTCTGTTATCGACTTTGGCTTTTAGTAATAGAAGTCTGTCCGAAAAGTAACATTGGCGGCTACCGACGGTATGAGATATGCAAGAGGTGTTAGGTCTACGCCAAAACGGTATTACCATGAACGCGATAACAACCGTATAGAGAACACTTGCAACCAACAGAATTTTATTTAAAAACTCTGTCGGTTGCTTTTTCTTCGCTTTCTTTATACCGTCATTTCTCCTTACTCTTTTATAAAAGTACCCAGCCGTAGACGGTAGCACCGCCACCGCTGATTCCTACAAGATGATAGGGGTGTTTACCTTTTTTATGAATTTGAGTAATATTGGCGTTACCGACTTGATTCAAAGCTTAAAGTTAATCTAAGCGGAATAAAAAAGGATTTTATTTGTAAAACGCAATATTTACTCTTTTTCTTCGGAGTATTTGTTGTAAATTTCGTAGAAAAAAGACATATTATTAAAGCCGTTCAGCCGTGCCGCCTCCGATACTTTGAATTCACCGCTTTCAATCATCGACTTTGCTTTTAATGCTCGTATACGGTTTCTGAAATCAATAAACGAAAGACCTGTATATTCTTTAAAGATTTTTCTGAAATTTGATTCGCTCATACAACACATATCGGCATAGTAAGAAACGTGGTTGTTTTCATGGTAATTTTGCTGTATATCGTCGATTGCCGGTAAAATTCGTCTGTATTTGTCAGAAATGCTATTATCTTTGTTTTTTATTAAATTCAGCAATTCATATATTTTGGATAAAAGAAAAATTTCATTGTTTGAATTAACCGTATTGCTAAAATCGACATATGATGTTAATGTTTTCACCATAGGGCTTTGAAAATGCTCGGGAAATTTTTCATCAAACATTTCGAAAGTTAAAACGTTAGCCACGGTATTGTTTTTTGTGTAAGTGGCGATGTAGGGATATTCTTTAGGTATAAACAAGATTGTTCCTTTTTTCAGAATTACGGAATTTTTCTTGTTGGGAAAATAATAATTCATTTCACCGCTTGTAACGAAAACAAAAGTATATCGGCATTTTCCTTTTTGAAAAGAGGAACAATAACCTGCATTCCTTAAAACATTTACATAACCTATGTTGTTTATTAAATAATCAAAAGTTTTTTCAAAGCAAATTCTTTTCATATTTTTCTCCGTAAAATAAGCGAATACCATACAAAATTTGTCGAATAAAGTATTGCTTTTTTCTTATTTCATTATACAATATAATCAAGATAAAGTCAATACAAAGGAGTGTATTTTTATTATGCTGTTATTTAACGAAAAGACTTGCGTTAATATTTGTTTGAAAAACAAAAACAAATATGTTCGGTTGGCTGTGGAGGATATGAGAAAAGACTTTGAAAGAGTAAGCGAACGTTGCTTATGTCCGCAACTTGTTGATTCGGAAACCGAATTTTGCATTGTAATCGAAGAAAATTCTATTGAAAACGCAGAACCGATTGAAAACGAAAGCTATATAATAAAAACTTGTGGAAATAAAATAATAATTTCCGCCGAAACGTATTTGGGTACAATGTGGGGAATATATACATTTTGCGAAAAATTTCTTGGTGTGGATCCATGCTATATTTTTAATGATATGGAAATTAAAAAGCATAAAGCACTTGATATTCCAAACGTTAATATATCGGAAGCTCCCGAAGGTTTTAAATTCAGAGGAGTTTTTATTAACGACGAAGACCTTTTAACAGGCTGGAAAGACGGCGGCGGAATAAGGTATCTTGATTATAAATGGTATGGCGTAACCGTTGAAAAAAACGTTATGGAAATGGTTGTTGAAACCATTCTTCGCTTGAAATTAAATCTTGTGATTCCCGCTTCTTTTTTGGATATTGACAATTATCCGGAAAAAGTGCTTGCCGAATGTGTTGCCAATAGGGGAATTTATGTTTCACAACACCACTTGGAGCCTTTGGGACTTTCGGTGCAAACGTTTGGAAATTATTGCAGAAAATATGGAAAAAATGCAGAGTTTTCTTATTCCGAATATCCGGAGATTATGGAAGAAGCGTGGAAATTCTATTCAAAAAAATGGGCGGAATTTGATCACGTCGTTTGGCAAATCGGACTTCGCGGAAAAAATGACCGTCCGATATGGGAAGAAGAAACTCCGACGGATGAAGAACTTGAAAAATACGGAAAATTTATAAGTACCGCATACGAAAAACAAAAAGAAATTGTTATGAGTGCTACGAACGGAACCGCAAAATATTTTACTTCAACGTTATGGATGGAAGGCTCCGCACTTGCGGAAAAGGGATATTTGAATTTTCCGAAAGATGTTATTATGATTTTTGCCGACACAGGTCCAAACCAAATGTACGGAAAAGAATATAATTCGGTTGCAAGAAAAAAAGATACGGATTATGGGATATATTATCACTTGCAATTTTTTTGTTGCGGACCGCATTTGGCTCCGCAAACCGGACTTGATAAGCTTTATTATAATATCGGTCTTGCATATGAAAAAGGCGACAGGGCATATTTTATAATGAATGTTTCGAATATACGTGAATTTGTTTTTGAACTTAAAGCTTATTCACAAATGGCATGGAATTTTAAAACTTTTTCAAAAGAAAAATATTTGGACGAATATTGCCTAAATTACGGCGCTTTTGCCGAAGCAGCAAAAAAGAATATATGCGAATATTATAATTCTTTACCTGAAATTGACAAAAAATATCTTTCAATGCATCACAGTAAGTATTTTAATTATGATACTGAAAATTCACCTATGGGAATTAAAAACTTTATTGTAAAAGATGGAATGCTTTTGCTGGATGGCGCCGGAAGAATAATTTCGAATTTTCACAAACAACTATGTAAGACAGATAATATTTTGTGCCGTGAATTTTATAATGCCGCAAATTCGGCAATTGAAAATTATGAAAGGTTGTGCCGCAACTTTGAACTGTTAGCCGAAAATATGCCAAAATCGATGAATAAGCATATAAAATCAAAGTGGCTGTTGTATTCAAAAACGCTTCTTTGTACATATAAGTGGTATGTCAATCTTTATGAAGCAAAATGCTATTGCGATATGTATGAAAGTGAAAAAATGAAATCAGCGCTGAATGCCGCGTGCGAAAGCTTGGAAGAATATCTTAAATACAGAAAGTGTGCCGAATACGGTATTTTTGAAAATTGGTACCGCGGAGATCTCAAATTGAATGTAAAACAAAAACTGTATGCCACAAAAGAACTTTTAGGACAAACTCCCGACTTACTTTGAGCGCGATTTCTTAAACAGAGGTACGACTTTAAATGATAAAAAAAGAGAATAATATTTTCACAGCTTTATTTGTAACTCTACTGTGGGGGTCAATTTTCCCGATAATTAAAAAATGTTATTCCGTGTATAATATTTCTTCTGTCGGAGATTTATTTTTATTTGCAGGGATAAGATTTATTTTAAGCGGCGGTATCACACTCATTTTTGCATT
>CAZJCI010000209.1:0-3730 GCA_964544455.1 uncultured Oscillospiraceae bacterium | reverse complement strand
GAAAATCGCAAGGGATTCACGCATTTTATAATATGTCATATTCGGCCACTTATAATCGTCGCTTGCAACGCCGTAAGCTTCCGTCCCACATTTTCGTGCAGTATATACGGCTCTGTATAAATGATATTTCTGTGTGACGTAAACCGCCTTTTCCGCTTTAAAAATTTGTTTTGCTCGATATGCGCTTTCATAAGTGGAAAATCCCGCATGATCCAAAAAAACACGTTCTTCAGGAATATCAGAATTTTCCAGGACATAATTCATCATTGTATTTACTTCGTCGTAGTCATTTTGCCCGTGGTCACCCGACAAAAGCATTGTGTCGGAAGCACCTGCATTATATAATTTTATTGCCATATTAAGACGGCTTTCAAGCATATACGATGGGCTTCCGTCCTCTTTTACTCTTGCACCGAGCACAATAATACAGTTCATATTTTTGGCTTCTTCCTGCGAAATTATGTATTTTGAAGCATATGATATAACATAAATATCAACAGCAACAAAAACCAATACAAAAAGCAAAAGAAGCAATAAAACAAACGGAATCGCTTTTATCACAATTTTTTTCATTTTCAACTCCTTGTATTTTTAAATCAAACATCAAAAAATTATTCTAAAAGAAAATTTTTCAATTCTTCCACACTTTTGCATATTTTAATAACGCCTGCGTTTTTTAATTCATCTTCGGTACCGTATCCATACAACACGCCAACTGTTTTTATGTTCAACGCTCTTGCGCCTGCGGCGTCATAACATCTGTCGCCCACCATTACGCAAAACGGAATATCTTTATTTGATATTTTCAAATTTTCAAAGCAATAACGCAAAACATCGCTTTTTTTCATCATTGTTTTTTCATCCATATTTGCGCCGCCGATAAAATCAAAATAGTCCGAAAAGCCGTATCTGTCAATAATTTGTTTTGCAAACAGCTCGGGTTTTGAAGTTGCAAGTATCAGTTTTTTTCCGGCTTTTTTTAAGTCCGACAAAAGCGTTTCAACTCCGTTATACGGCTTATTCTCGTATATTCCTTCGGATGAAAAACGTTTGCGAAAATATTTAATTGCTTTATCAACTTCGTTATCGGTCATTTTGAATTTTTCTTTAAATGTATCGGCAAGCGGTGGACCGACAAAATACCCCAAATTTTCGGCATTTTCATATATTCCGAATTTTTCAAGCGCAAACGCAACCGACTTTGTAATGCCTGTTGCGGAATCGGACAACGTTCCGTCCAAATCAAAAAATATATATTTGTATTTCATTATTCTAACTACCTTCACTGTATACTCTTTATCACTAAATGTAAGTATATAGTTTTTATAAAAATCTTTCAACCTTTTGCATACTAATATATTGTAAAAAATATTCGAAACCAATTGTGAATCGAAGTTATTAACGCAAATTAACATAATTTGATTGATATTTAACATTTGTTGGAATATAATATATAATATAGTACTTTAATATTTCTCGAGGTTATTTTGAAAATCACTTACAATAACGAAAGAATTTATCTTAATCTTTCGGACACCGGCAACGGCGACGCTGTTTTGTTGCTTCATGGCTGGGGAACAAATTTAGCGGTTTATAACAGTATCATAAGTTGGTTGACTCCCCATAAACGTGTAATTTCATACGATCTTCCCGGATTCGGCAAAAGTCCCGCACCGTCGTTCGCTTTTTCTACGGACGATTACGCAAATATTGCAATTGCCGTTTTAAAAGAAATTGGAATTGAAAAAGTAACGGTTATCGGGCATTCGCACGGAGGCAGAACCGCACTAAACCTTGCATCGCGCCAAATTGATGGTATCAAGCTCGAAAAAATAATACTTATAGACAGTGCGGGAATAGTGCCGAAAAAATCTTTTATTCAAAAACTAAAAATAAAACAATATAAGCTCGTAAAAAAAATCCTTTTATTTTCTCCGGTTCACACCGCTTTTCCAAACGCTATTGAAGCATATAAATCAAAACACGGTTCACAGGATTACAAAGCCGTTTCCGGCGTTGTGCGGGAAAGCTTGGTTAAAGTTGTTAACGACGATTATAAAGACAAAATGAAGAATATTAAGGTTCCGACTTTGCTTATTTGGGGAACCGAAGATTCGGCAACTCCTCTTTCGGACGGAGAGTTTATGGAAAAAAACATTCCCGATTCGGGGCTTGTAAAGATTCAAGGCGGTTCTCATTACAGTTTTTTGGATAATCCTCAGATGGTAAGGAGCGTAATTTTTTCTTTTCTAAACATTGCTGAATAATATATTTTATATAAGGGTTAGGTATTTATATGTCAGAGATTTTTTTCACTGTTTTATTCAAAATTACGGCAATTCTTGCTTATACAATGGCTATGATTTACTATATGCATATGTTTCAGCTAAATTCATACAATGCCGAAATTCAAATAAAGTGGCTGAAAAAAAACATAAAAAGCGGATATTTGTCAAAAATTGCAATTCCTTTTGTTATTTCATTCATATGCTCTTTTTTTAATTCTTCTTTATCTTTTATTTTTGCAACAATATTGCATATTTACGCACTTTATAAATATCTTCCGGATAAAAACGCAAAAAAACCGCTTGTTTTTACAGCGCGAGTCAAGCGAATGATTGCAACTTTCACCGTTATTTCACTTGCGATTACAGTTCCGATTTCATATTTCACAGGAAGTCTGTTTATTTATTCCGTATTGCTTCTTTTACCGTGTTTTACCGTTATTGCCGCCAACTTTCTTAACAAACCGCTGGAAAAAGCCGTTGCAAAACGATATATTAACGAAGCAAAAGCAAAAATCAACGCATTGCCCAACCTTATTGTTATAGGTATTACCGGCAGTTACGGAAAAACAAGTACAAAATTTTATCTTCAAAAGCTGTTGTCTTCAAAATATAACGTTCTTATGACTCCCGAAAGCTATAACACAACAATGGGTGTTGTAAAAACAATTCGCGAACAACTTGACGCAACTTATGATATTTTTATATGCGAAATGGGTGCAAAAAACGTCGGTGAAATTAAGGAAATTTGCGATATAGTAAAACCGAAATACGGATTAATAACTTCAATAGGACCTGCTCACCTGGAATCCTTTAAAACTATTGACAACATAATAAAAACGAAATTTGAACTTTGCGACGCTTTACAGGAAAACGGAACTATTTTTCTTAACGGAGACAACGAATATATTGCAAATAACAAACCAAGTAAAAAAGCAATATATTACGGAATCGAAAACACAGCAATCGAAAGCGTATTTGCAGATTGCGTTTCGGTAAGCGACAGCGGAACTTCGTTCACGGCGCACGCATATGATGAAATATCCGATTATTCAACGTCGGTTTTGGGAAAGCACAGTGTTGTAAACATTATTGGATGTATTGCGGTTGCAAAATATTTAAATTGCGATTTAAAGCAATTAATTTTGCCGATAAAAAGATTGGAAACAGCTCCGCACAGATTGCAACTTCGTAAATTCGGCGAAATTACCGTTATCGATGACGCATTCAATTCCAATCCCAGCGGAAGTAAGGCGGCTCTCGATGTGCTTTCATCTTTTAACGGTGTAAAAATAGTGATAACTCCCGGAATGGTTGAACTTGGCAATAAAGAAGCCGAATATAATTTTGAATTTGGCAAATATGCTTGCAATAAGTGCGATTACGTTCTTCTCGTCGGAGAAAAAATCACAAAAGATATTGCCGACGGACTTATTTCGAAAGGG